>JAQGLH010000127.1 GCA_028293005.1 Alphaproteobacteria bacterium | reverse complement strand
ATCATTTGTGTGAACGCGACGAATAGGTCGGTCTCGCCTCGACCAGCGAGGGGATAACGATTGATGATTGCATCAGCGTACCGGCGCACGCGCGCGCGCTCCTCGTGAAAATCAGCGCTAGGCTCATTGGAATGGGCTGCACCATAGTGTCTCGCCACCCCAGCCGCTATTTCATGCTCGTGCCGCAGAACCTTGAGCTTTTCCCAGGGCGGGTTTGCGACAATGGCGCCCAGCCCACCTCCAATCGTGGCGCGCCAGTCCGATTGCGATCTAAGCAGGCTATCGCCTTGCAGCCATCGCGATGACATTTCGGCAATCGCGCCGGCATCGTTCGTAAGAGAGGCTAAGCTTAGCTGGGCGCCCCGCAGGGCATTTCGGGACTGGTCCGCGGCAATCACCTTTTCCGCGATCCAATGGCTGGCCGATTGGCCCCCCTCGCATGCAACGATGCTGGCCGCCGCAAGCAGCATTCCGGCACCTGATGCGGGATCGAGAATTGGTCCCCGCCGGGAATTTAAGTTCGAGGCTAGTCGACCGATCAGGAGAGCCAGCCGGAAGTCCGTGTAATGTGCGCCAACACTCCTGGTCTCATGCTTCGATAGCGGCTCGCGCGCCAGGGCGCTGAGTGCCAGAGCGGGAGGGATCAACGTCCGGCCAATTTCCACCACGACGGGCTCAGCCAACGCGGCAGCCTCCGTAAGACTTAGCTGCGTCTCCGGCACACACTTTTTGCGGTAGATCGCCAAATCAAACCCACCAATAAGTGAAGCCGCCGCATCAAGAATATCGAGACGGCGGACATAACCGCCGGGTGCGCCGCCCCGGGCCGCGCGCGAGAGAACCTGATCCGCCCCAGCCAACCGCACCCGTTCAAGCGGGGGCGGTGCGCTCATGTTGCAAGTTCCTGCAACTGGCAGCCGCCGCTGAGTGCCGACTCGTTGGCCCTAACCCGATCATCGCATCGGGTGAAGCTTAGAACATATTCCGTCACCGTGTTGCCGTTGGCACTGGCGGTGCGGTTTGGCCGGTAACGTCCGATGCCTTGAACTGGCGCGCATTCAACCCTGCCGCTGGTCTCCAGGCCCGCACGAAGATCGTTCAAGTCGACGTGCCCTTCGCAACTGTATGAGATCAGCACGCGCCGGGACGCGATGCGCTCGACCAGCGAAACCAAGGCGCGGAGCGCCCTCTTCTTATAGCAAAATACCGAGGCCTTATCTTTCCAGGGCCGCAGGCCGCTAACGCCCTCCACCTCCGGCTCGTCCCCAACGGCAATCGTCTCCAAGATATGGTAATATGATGCATACTGTCGTTTAGTATATGGCGGGTCCAGGTAGACTAGGTCAGTTGAAGCGGGACGCACCTCGGCCACGTCGGCCACCGTCGTCACGAATTCAACTGGTTCATTTTTCAGCTCTCGCGGCCGGAGCTGCAGTGGCTGATGCGTGGAATTCTGCCATGTGCTCAAGAAGCAGCCATAGGTGCCAGCAATGTTGGCAACGCGATTGGCCGCCGAAATGAGGTCAGCGATGAGCAGCTGCTCTTCGCGGGGTGTCAGGAGGCCGTTCTTCCCCCATTCTGCAATCTGTGCGCGGGCCGCATCAATCGCTGCCGCGTTCCGCTCCGTGAAATAGCGCCGTTCAATGCGGTCGGGATCGAAATACGCCGAGGCCGGGCTGTAGATCCGCCACATCGGGCCTTCTGAGGGCTTGAGTTTGTTGAGTCTTTCGACTGCGCCAGCGTAGCCTCCAAGCCGCTCCATCCGTACGTCGGCAACGGAAACCAATCTGGCGGTCGTCATCACGGCGGCGCTTTCCAGCGTGTCATTGGCCCACACCGGCCAACCAAGTGATGCCGCCAGTTCGCTCACGACGCCGCTGCCGCTGAAAGCGTCAACAAAGCGGCCAGTACCGTCGTCGAACGCCTCAATGGCATCCGCAAGCGGCCCTGCCATACGAGCTTTCGAGCCGATGTAGCGGAACGTCATCCGTCGCCCCTGACGTTATGGTGAATCCGAAGACAGCCCTACCAGCGCCGGAATCCCGTGTGAATCCCTCCGGTCGACAATATTTTCCCGACTAGCGTATCCTCGCGCTTACCCACGCCTGCACCGCATGCTCAGCAGAGTCGAGGGTCAACTTGGCTGCCATTTCTGGTACGGCGACGATCAGCCCCACCTAGACGTTGAACAGGTCCATCTGGCGCGGGATCAGATCGTTGCAGACGACGATATATTTCTCGCGGATCTTGAGGCCGTTGCCGCTGCGGCCGAGGCGGTAGCGAGCCGTGCGACCATCGCATCATTACACTGCGATCGGGCTACGGAAACTGCGCTGTTGCCGGCAGCATCCTGGCGGTGGGGGTCGCCACCCCGGTCCAACAGTCGATCGACGATCGCGCCATGCCCAAACAGCGCCGCCATCATCAGCGCGGTTTGCCCGGCGAGGTTAGTCGCATCAGGATCCGCCCCGGCCTCGAGCAAAAGCTCTGCGATCGAGACGTGCCCTTTGAACGCCACGCCCATCAACGCGGTGTTTCCCCGCGACTTGTCCGGCTGGTCGACCACCGCGCCACGCTGCAGAAGCAGGGCAGTTGCCCCTTCATGACCGTGGTAGCTGGCGAGAATGAGCGCGCTGTGGCCGTTCGCGTCCACTGCCGTGACATCGGCACCGGCCTGCAACAGCGGGGCGATCATCTCCTCTCGTCCGAGCCGCGCCGCATCGAACAGAAGCTGCTGAAGCCGTTCCGGCGAGGGCAGCGGCGGCGACCGTTCGTCATCAGCCGCCGCCAAGCCCTGTCGTTCATTTGGCATCGAGATCGACCTCGAGCTCGCGCGGCCAGTAGCGAAGGGCCGCGATCGCTTCCACGAACGCCGCCGCATCCTTCGCGGTGGCGAGCGCGAGACAAGCCTCGTCGAGATCGTCGGCGATGCCGCCCTTGGCGAAGATCGGCTCAGCCTCCTTGGTGAGGCCGATGAACTTGCAGTGCCCGAAGGCGTCGCGCACGAAGTCCTGGGTTGCCGCGTCGCTTGCAAGCTGCGCGGCTCCTTCGTCCGAGACGATGATCGCAACCGCGTCGAACAGCACCGATGGCCCGCCATCGATCTTCTGCTTCGCAGCCACCTTCGTGCCGTCCGACAAGGTGACGCCGCCAATCTTGGGAGCGACGACTTCATAAATCGCTCCGACCTTGTCGATCGCCTTGACCAGGGCCTTGAACAGTGCGGCATCGGCGCCGTCGCTCAGCAGGATGCCGAGCTTGCGGCCCTTGAAGCTTGGCGGGCCGTTCTTGACGATCGAGAGCGCGTCCGACGGCGGCAGATCGGTGATCGTTGGTCGCGCCGCTTGCGCCGGCTCTGGAAGCTGCGGCAGCCCGAGGCCGTCCGCCACTGTCGTGGCAAGCGCTTCATCGATGTTGAGAAGGTGCGACACCATCCGTGCACGGATGTCCGGTCGCTCGACCTTGCTGAGCTCGAATACGAGCGCGTCGGCGATATGCTTCTGCTCGATGGGCAGCTGGCTGACATAGAAGAGCCGGGCTTGGCTGTAGTGGTCGGCGAAACTCTCCGGACGGATCCGCAGCTTCGGGCCGTCCTCGGTGGCAGCAAAGCTCGTGAAGCCGCGGACCGGATCTTCGCGCGGGCCGCCGATCGTGGCACCCCAACTGTTGGGCTCGTAATTGACCCGCCCGCGGGGATTGGTCATCGCCATATGCCCGTCCTGCTGGAAATGAGCGACCGGACATTTGGGTGCGTTGATCGGGATATGGGTGAAGTTGGGGCCGCCAAGCCGCTTCAGCTGAGTGTCGAGGTACGAGAAGTTGCGCCCCTGGAGGAGGGGATCGTTCGTGAAGTCTATCCCCGGCACGACATTTTGGGTGCAAAAGGCGACCTGCTCGGTCTCTGCGAAGAAATTGTCGACGACGCGGTCGAGGACAAGCCGGCCGACGACGCGGATCGGCAGGATTTCCTCGGGGATGATCTTGGTGGCGTCGAGCACATCGAAGTCGAAGCCGTCGGCGAATTCCTGGTCGAACAGTTGGACGCCGAGCTCCCATTCGGGAAAATCGCCGCCGTTGATTGCGTCCCACAGGTCGCGGCGGTGATAGTCGGGATCGGCGCCATTGATCTTGACCGCCTCGTTCCACAGCACCGACTGCAGCCACTGCTTGGGCTTCCAATGGAACTTGTCGAAGGTCGACCGACCTTTGGCGTCGACGAGGCGGAAGGTGTGGACCCCGAAACCCTCCATCGTGCGATAGGAGCGCGGGATCGTGCGATCGGACATGATCCACATGACCATGTGCATGCTTTCCGGGGTGAGGCTGATGAAATCCCAGAAGTTGTCGTGCGCCGTCTGCGCTTGAGGAAAGGCGCGGTCGGGCTCGGGCTTCGCCGCGTGGATGAGGTCGGGAAACTTTATCGCATCCTGGATGAAGAAGACGGGGATGTTGTTGCCGACGAGATCCCAATTGCCCTCCTGCGTATAAAGCTTGACCGCAAACCCTCTCACGTCCCGCGCCAGATCGAACGAACCCTTGGACCCCGCGACGGTGGAGAAGCGCACGAAAGCCGGTGTGCGCTCGCCGACGCGCTGGAAGAGATCGGCGCGGCTGACGTCGGCGAGGCTGTCGGTCAGCTCGAAGAAACCGTGCGCGCCGTAGCCGCGGGCATGAACGACGCGCTCCGGAATGCGCTCATGGTCGAAATGAAAGATCTTCTCGCGGAAATGGGCATCCTCGAGCAACACCGGACCGCGCGCGCCTTGTTTGAGGCTGTTCTGATCGTCAGCGACGGGGACGCCTTGCTGGGTGGTCAACACCGCGACGCCGTCGCCGGCGCTCTGATGCGTCTCGCCACCGTCGGATTGCCGTTCGGCATAGCTCTCCGAGACGAGGACATCGGCCGGAATCGGCGACGCTTTCTGCGGGGATTCGCCGGACAGCGGCGCACCCGGAGCAAGATTGGCAGGGATGGTGGCGGACTTCGCGGACGCGGGTTTCTTGGCCATGGATGCTCCTTGTGAATCGGCGCACCATGCCTTGCCCGGCGACGCCCGGCGCTAAGCCACGTAGCCGAGACGTGAAGTCAGGAAACCGACAACGACAGGGTAAGTTGCGGTAGATCAATAATTTAGTTAAGCGCCGTGCCCAGGCCATGTCTTTGGATGTCAACGACAGAGCTGGCTGTCCGGCACACGATCGATCGCCCGCCGCTACGTCGAATCCTTCCCCCCATCCGGTGCGGTGCCGGAGGCCTTCGCATTCGGAGCGGCATTTTTCTGGTCCGGCGAACGCTGCCTTAATCACGACCAAGCTGTTTGCGTTTTCGACCGATCGTCTCCAACTAGAGCGCGCGGGCCGGGCCCCTCTGGCAGCCACCAGGCTGTGATGTCGGACCGCTTTGAGCGAGCCCGGTCTTTGTTGAAGAACAAGCAGCGCCGGGCTTCTCCACCCACTCGATAGGAGCCCAAATGACCAACGCCGCCGGAATGCCCTGCCCGATCTGCAATGTCGCGCTCGTGATGAGCGAGCGCCAAGGGGTCGAGATCGATTATTGTCCGCAATGCCGCGGCGTGTGGCTCGACCGCGGGGAATTGGACAAGATCATCGCGCGGAGCGCCGAAGAGATCGCGCCTGCAGCGCCACCTCGGGCCGCGCAGGGCTACCAGCCGGAGCCGCCAAGATACCAGCAGCATGGACATGGCAATCAGCACGGCCATTATCCGAAGCGCAAGAAGTCGTTCCTGGAAGAGCTGTTCGACTAGAGCAGGCTGCGATGAGATCGAAG
>JAQGLH010000125.1 GCA_028293005.1 Alphaproteobacteria bacterium | reverse complement strand
GGCATTCCGGTTGAGATCGGACAGCAATTCCATGATCTCGATCGATAGTTCGCTGTCGAGATTGCCGGTCGGTTCGTCGGCGAGCAGCACATCGGGGCTGGTGACGATCGCGCGTGCGATCGCGACGCGCTGCTGCTGCCCGCCCGATAGCTCCGCTGGCGTATGATCCCACCATTGGGCGAGCCCGACCTTGTCCAGGGCGGCCATTGCCGCCTCGCGCCGCCGGGTCTTCTCCTCGCCGCGATACAGCAACGGCAGCTCGACATTCTCGAGCGCATTGGTCCGCGACAGCAGGTTGAAGCCCTGGAAGACGAAGCCGAGGTAACGGCGGCGCAGCAACGCGCGCTGATCGCGGTCGAGCCCTTCGACATGCACCCCTTTGAACATGAACGCGCCTCCGCTGGGCACATCGAGGCAGCCGAGGATGTTCATTGTCGTCGACTTGCCCGAGCCCGACGGTCCCATCACCGCGACGAAGTCGTGCGCGGCGATGTCCAGATCGATGCCTTTCAGCGCCTGGAACGCGGTCGGCCCGCTGCCGAACGTCTTGGTGACGCCGCGCAGCTTGATGATAGGCTCATTGGCCATTCGCGGCCGCCGCCTGGCGCCCCCGCGAACCGCGGCCGCCGGCAGGTTGGGCGCCCTGATCGCCCTGCCGCGACCCGGATTGCTGCGTCTGGCCGGAAGCGAGCCTGCCGGTGATCACTTGCATTCCGGCGCGGAGCGCGCCCGACAGCACTTCGGTGTCCGACCCGTTGCTCTCGCCGACCGTGATGCGGACCGGCTGCGGACCGCCATTGTCGTCAAGCACATAGACGGTCTGCTGGCTGCCGCGGCCGATCGAGACCTGGCGCTGCTGGCCGGCGCCACCGCCGCCACCGCCGCCGCGGCGCGGGTTGCGCGGCACCAGCACGCTCGTGACACCGCCGCTCTGGCCGCGCTGCGCGGCGGCTTCGCGGTCGGGCGAATAGCGCAGTGCAGCATTGGGGACGAGCAGCACGCCCTGCTTCTGGGTGGTGACGATGTCGGCCGTCGCGGTCATGCCGGGGCGAAGAATCAGCTCCGGATTCTGCACGGCGAGCACCGCGGTATAAGCGACGACATTGCCGGCGGCAGCGGTGCTCGAGGAGCTGGCGGAGCCGGTCGTGCCGGACGCGTTGGCACCGACATCGACACGCGTGATCGTCGCGGGGAACGATCGGCCGGGGAAAGCATCGACGGTGAAGGTCGCGCGCTGCCCGGCCCGCACCTGGCCGACATCGGCTTCGTCGACCTTCACCTCGAGCTTCATCTGGCTGAGGTCCTCGGCGATCGTGAACAGGACCGGTGCCTGGAACGATGCGGCGACCGTCTGGCCCGGATCGATCTGGCGCGAAAGCACCACGCCGGTTACCGGCGAGTAGATCGTTGCCTTGTTGAGGTTGGTCTGCGCCGAGGACAGCGCCGCGCGTGCCTGGGTGACCTGCGCCTGCGCCGCGCGCACCGCCGCTGCGTTGCGCTGGTTCTCGGCGCGGCCGGTGTCGAGCTCGGTCCGCGACGGCACCTTGCCGCCGGACAGGCGGTAGACTTCCTCGAGCCGCGACAGATTGGCGCGCGCCTGGACGGCGCTTGCCTGAGCCTGCGCGACCTGCGCCTGCGTGGAGGCGAGCGCGGCCTGGTTTTGGATGATCACGTCGCGCAGCCGCGCGGTGTCGAGCCGTGCCAGCGGCTGGCCCTTCACGACGCGGTCATTGTTGTCGACATAGACGTCCGTGACGAGGCCCGATTGTTCCGAGCCGACCTCGACCTGGTTGGTCGGCTGGAGGTTGCCGGTCGCCGAGACGGTGACGGTGAGCGCGCCGCGGCGGACCGGCTGGGTTGCGTAAGCGCCCTCGGCGCTGCCGGTGAAGCAGCGCGACAACAGCAACAGCGCGATTACCGCGAGAATTCCGCCGCCGATCAAGAACGCTCGGCGCCGCCACGGCGAAACCGCTGGCGTGCCCAGGAATTCGTCGAGATTGGGCGGGGCGCCGACGCTCGTCTCGGTGGAAGCAGCGGCGGTGGGGTTGGGGTGTGACACGTCGTTCATGAACTGAGTTCCTGATCAGGAGCCGCTTGCGGATCCCACCCGCCCCCAAGCGCACGGTAGAGCTGGATAGTTGCGAGCGCTTCATCGGCGCGCGCGCTGGTCAGGCCGTCGCGCGCCGCCAGCAGCGAGCGTTCGGCGTCGAGCAGAATCTGAAAATCGGTGAGGCCGGCGCGATATTGGCTGCGCGCGAGGATCGCGCTGTTGTTCGCCGCATCGAGCGCGATCGCGAATTGCTGCTGCCGGGCCCGGGCGGAACGCAGCGCGACCAGGCTGTTCTCGACATCCTCGAGCGCAGTCAGCACCGATTGCCGGTAGGTGGCTTGCGCGCCTTCGGCGGCTGCGCGCTGCGACCGCACCTGCGAGTGGAGCCGGCCGCCGTCGAACAGGGTCTGGCTCAGCCCGGCGAGCAGGCCGCCGGTGATGCTGTCGAACAGGCCGCCGACCGACAGCGCCGACGTGCCGATATTTCCCGACAGGCGGAGCGCCGGGTACAGCTGGGCCTGGGCGACGCCGATCCGCGCGGTCGCGGAAGCGAGCGCGCGCTCGGCGCTGCGCACGTCCGGCCGCTGGCGCAGCGTATCGGCGGGTATGCCTACCGCGACGCTTGGGAGCGGGGCAGGGATCGGCTGCACGGCCTCGAGCGCGGCTGTGGTCGCGCCGGGCGCCTGGCCGGTCAGCACCGCGATGCGATAGGCGGCAGCGGCGAACGCGCTCTCAAACGTCGGGATGGTGGCTGCCGTCTGGGCGCGTTGCGCGCGCGCCTGCTCGGCATCCAGCGAGGAGACGAGCCCGGCCTGCACGCGCCAGCGGGCGATCTCGAAATCATCGTCGGCGATCGCGAGCTGGTCGCGGGCATTCTGCAGCCTCTGCTGGGCAAGCCGGGCCTGGACATAATTGGTTGCGACGTCGCCGATCGCCGCGATTCGAATCGCGGCCAGATCGAAGCCGGCGCCCTGTTCGTCGGCGCGCGCCGCCTCGATGCCGCGCGAGATCCCGCCGAACAGATCGGCTTCCCATGCGGCGTCGCCGCCGAGAGACAGATCGGTGCTGCTGTTGCCTTGGCTGTCGATGGTCCGTCCGACCCCGCCGGACACGCCGACCGTCGGGACGAGGTCCGATCGAGCCTGAATGCTGGCTTCGCGCGCCTGGCGGAGCCGGCTGCGCGCCACCGCGAGATCGAGATTGCCGCTGATTGCTTCGGCGATGAAGCGATCGAGCAGGGGATCGTTGAAGCGCCCCCACCACGCCGTGAGATCCTGCGGCGACGCGGCGTTCGCCGGCAAGACATAGTTTGCCGGCACGCCCAGCGCGGAGGGGAGCGGCGGGGTGTAATCGGGGCCTACGGTCGCGCACCCCGCAAGCAAGATCACGAACGCGGGCAACAAGAGTTTGGGACCGGGCACCCGGCTCCTTAGCCGGAGCGCGTCTGAACAGGCAATGAAACGAGCGTTCAGCCGGGCTGCAGCTTTGCTCAGGCGCCGCCCATATTCTCCTGATAGTCGATGACCGCGCGGACCGCGTCGTTCATCAGCTTCTGCCGCGTTGGGATGCCGACCTGGGTCCGGCCGATCATCACCGCGATCGCATAAGCGCGGCCGTCGGGCGCGGTGAGGATGCCGACGTCGTTATAGCCTGCCACCGTGCTG
>JAQGLH010000114.1 GCA_028293005.1 Alphaproteobacteria bacterium | reverse complement strand
TGGCGGTCTTCCTGCCGACGCTGTTCGCCTTCACCCTGCTGTTCGAGCTGGCGATGCCGCTGTTCGTCTGGGCGATCGCCTCAGGCTATGCCGATGAGCCTGCCAAGTTCTCCCTGACGGTCTTCCTGACCCGGATCACCTTTCCCTATCTGCTGCTGATCAGCCTGGTCTCCCTGTTCTCGGGCATCTTGAACTCGTTGACCAAATTCGCGGCGGCGGCGTTCGCGCCGGCCCTGCTCAACATGGCGATGCTGGGGGCGCTGATCATCGTTCCGACCGGAGGCGCGGCAACGGCAACGGCGCTCGCGATCGGGGTCACCGTCGGCGGCGTGATCCAGCTGGCGATGCTCTGGAACAGCGCGCGCCGGGCAGGGATCTCGCTACGGCTGAGGAAGCCGCGGATGACGCCGAGCGTGAAGCAATTCTTCGTGGTCGTGATCCCGGCGACGCTCGGCGCGGGCGTCTACCAGATCAGCCAGCTGATCGACACATTCTTCGCCACCCGCCTGCCGACCGGCTCGATGTCCTATCTCAATTATTCGGACCGGCTGAACCAGCTGCCGCTGTCGGTGATCGGAACGGCGCTCGGGACGGCGATCCTTCCGCAGATCAGCCGCTTCATCAGCAAGGGTGAGCCGGAGGAGGCCGCCAAGGTCCAGGCTCAGGCGGTCGATCTGTCGATGCTGCTGTGCCTGCCAGCGGCGCTCGCGCTGGCCGTGGTGGCTGGGCCGCTGGTCTCGGCAATGTTCCAGGGCGGCCGCTTCACCGCGCAGGATGCGTTTATCACCGGCAACACGCTCGCGATCATCGTCGCCGGCCTTCCCGCCTATGTGCTCGTGAAAGTGATCACCCCCGGTTTCTATGCGCGGGAGGACACCGCGACTCCGGTCAAGACCGCGGGCATCGTACTGGCGGCGAACATCGTCCTCAATTTCGCGCTGATCCCGCCGTTCGGCATCTACGGCCTGGCGATGGCCATCGCCGCCTGCTCGTGGCTCAATGCCGTGATGCTCTATCTGATCCTGCGCCGCCGCGGCCATTTCCGCATCGAGACGTGGCTGTGGCTGCGCATCCTGCGTCAGTTCATCGCGGGTGCCGCCATGGCCGCCGTGCTGTGGGGGCTGAGGACCGTGCTTCACGACTGGTTCGCCGGCTCGGTCGGCGAGCGTCTGGTCGCGGTCGCCGCTTTGATCGGCACCGGCGGCATCGTCTATTTCTCGGTCGCGTGGCTGATCGGCGCGATCGACAGGAATGCCATCCTGATTCTCCTCCGTCGAAAAAGGGCGGCCTGATGAGAGTCGTTTCCGGAATCCAGCCGACCGGCAACCTTCATCTCGGCAATTATCTCGGTGCGATCACCCGCTGGGTGAAGATGCAGGACGAGAGCGAATGCCTGTTCTTCCTCGCCGACCTGCATGCGGTCACCGTCCACAACGAGCCGGCCGAGCTTCGCGCCAATGTCCGCGAGATGGCAGCGGCGCTGATTGCCTCGGGCATCGATCCGGAGCGCTCAATATTGTTCAATCAGGCGCGCGTGCCGGCGCATCCCGAACTCGCGTGGCTGCTCAACGGCACCGCACGGATCGGCTGGCTCAACCGCATGACCCAGTTCAAGGAAAAATCGGGCAAGAACCGCGAAGGATCGAGCGTCGGCCTTTTTGCCTATCCGGTGCTGCAGGCGGCCGACGTCCTGCTGTACCAGGCGACGCACGTGCCGGTCGGCGAGGATCAGAAGCAGCATATCGAGCTGGCTCGCGACATCGCCGCCAAGTTCAACAGCGATTTCGGTGTGGAGCTGTTCACCTTGCCCGAGCCGCTGATCGGCGCGTCGGCGGCGCGGATCATGTCGCTGCGCGACGGCAGCAGCAAAATGTCCAAGTCCGACCCATCGGACATGAGCCGGATCAACCTGATCGACGACGACGACCTGATCGCGCAGAAGATCCGCAAGGCGAAGACCGATCCCGCGCCCCTGCCCGATAGCCTCGACCAACTCGGCGAGCGCCCCGAGGCGCGCAATCTCGTCGGCATCTACGCGGGGCTGGCCGAGCGCGAGCCCGCCGCCGTGCTGCAGGAATTCGCCGGCCAAGGCTTCGGCAGCTTCAAGCCGGCGCTGGCGGAACTCGCCGTCGAGACGTTGCGGCCGATCAGGACGAGGCTCGAGACGCTGCGCAACGATCCCGCCGAGATCGACCGTATCCTCGCCAAAGGCGCGGCGCGTGCCGCCGCGATGGCCGAGCCGACGCTCCAGGGCGCGTACCAGGCGCTTGGGCTGGATCGAAAGTAGGATCGGGATCGGCAGCCTGCCCTCCCTCCGCCGGCAGGGATGCTCCCCTTCAGGGTCTGTTCAGCCGAAAAAAGACACGGTAGGTCTAGGAAGTTCTGTTCCGGAGACGCCTTGATGCCCGTCTTGAAGAAACTGCTGGCGTTTGCCGCCCCTGCGGCCTTGCTTGCGCTCAGTGCGTGCGCGACCGGTTTTCCCGCCCAGGTGGCGCGCTTCCAGGCGATGCCCGCGCCGCAAGGCCAGAGCTTCGTCATCCAGGCGACGGATCCACGTGACCGCGGCGGCCTCGAGTTCGCGCAATATGCCGAGCTGGTGCGCCGCCACCTGATCGACCAAGGCTATAGCGAGGCGGCGTCGCCTCACGGCGCGACCTTGGTCGTGTCGCTCGGCTATGGCGTCGACAACGGCCAGACCAGGATCGTCTCCTATCCATCGCCCGGTTTTGGCCCGCACTTCGGATATTGGCCTTATTATTCCCGGTTCGGATACAGCCCCTTCTACCAAGGGTGGCACGATCCGTTCCTGTTCGGCGAGCAGCAGATCGACAGCTACACCGTCTACACGAGCTACGTGGATCTCGACATCAAGCGCGCGGCCGACGGCCAATCGGTGTTCGAGGGCAAGGCCAAGGCGCACTCGCGCTCCGACGAGCTGCCGAGGCTGGTCCCGAATCTGGTCGAGGCGATCTTCACCGGATTTCCCGGACGCTCGGGCGAGGTCGTCAAGATCACCGTCCCACCGCCACGGCGCGCGAGCTGAAGGCTGAATCCAACGGGAAGCCGAACCCGGCGCAAGCTCGCTTCGCGCCCGGGCGCGCCGACCGCGCGGAACTCGGTTCCGTCGAAAGCGCGGCTCAGTTCTCCAGCTGGCGGGTCAGCAGACGAATGTCGGCGTCGAGCTCGGGATCGCTTTGGCGAAGCTTCTCGATCTGGCGGACCGCGTGGATCACCGTCGTGTGATCGCGTCCGCCGAACCGCCGCCCGATCTCGGGCAGCGAGCGCGGGGTCAGCTGCTTCGACAGATACATGGCGACCTGCCGCGGCCGAGCGACCTCACGCGCGCGCCGCGCCGAGGTCATTTCCGCCTTGCGGATACGATAATGGTCGGAGACCCGACTCTGGATTTCGTCGATCGAGATGCGCCGCTGGTTGGCGCGCAGGATGTTGGCGAGCACCTCGCTGGTGAACTCGACGTCGATCGGCCGGCCGCTCATCATCGCGTAAGCGGCGATCCTGTTGAGCGCGCCCTCGAGCTCGCGGACGTTCGAGCTGATTCGTTTGGCGAGGAACATCACAACCTCGTGCGGAACCGCGACATCGGGAAGCGATTCGAGCTTCTTGATGATGATGTTGAGGCGAAGCTCGAGATCGGCCGCGTTGATGTCGGCGACCAAGCCCCATGACAGGCGCGACAGGATGCGCGGCTCAATCCCGTCGAGATCCTGCGGCGCGCGGTCCGAACTGATCACCAGCCGCCGACCGGCCGAGATGATCTCGTTCATCGTGTGGAAGAATTCTTCCTGCGTCGATTCCTTGCCGGC
>JAQGLH010000075.1 GCA_028293005.1 Alphaproteobacteria bacterium | reverse complement strand
GGCCCTCGATCGCGACGATTTTCGCGACCGTGTCCGGAAACGTGCCGCTGTAGCGCAGCGCGATATTGCCGCCGAGCGAGTGGCCGACGATCGAAACCGGCGCGAGCTTCTGGTCCTGGATGAGCTGCGCCAGATCGTAGACGTGCGAGTGGAGCTGGTAATTGCCGTCGGACGACCATTGGCTGTCGCCGTGGCCGCGCAGGTCCGGCGCGACAATATGGAAATGCGGCCGAAGCTCGCGTGCCACCCAGTCCCAGTTGCGGCTGTGATCCATGCCGCCATGGAGCAGGATCAGCGGCGGCGCGCCTTGGTTGCCCCAATCGACGTAATGAAGCCGGAGGCGCTGCGACACGTAGGAGTGGGTGGTGATTTCGTCGTCGTAAGCGCCGGTCATTGCTGGCATCCCTAGAGCGCGCTGCGCGCGGCGGCAACGCCAGGCGCAGCGCGCGGTCAAAATCCTTGAGCCTTGGTTTCCTCCGGCACCGATTGCGCGGTGTCCGAGCGCCGGGCATGGGCGCCGCGCCCGCGCCCGTCAGCCGGCGGCAGCGGTGGCCGTCTTGGCCGATTTGACGGCATCGTCGAACGTGCCGGCGGCGGCCATGTCGCGCAGCACCTTCTTGTCGATCTTGCCGGTCGGACCGAGCGGGATCTTGTCGATCACCGCGACCCCGTCGGGCATCCACCAGCGCGCGATCTTGCCGTCGAGGAAGCCGAGCAGCGCGTCGGGCTTCGGCTCGCGGCCGGGGATCGGCTCGATCACGAGCAACGGCCGCTCGTCCCATTTGGGGTCGGCGATGGCGATCACGGCAGCGACCGCCACATCGGGGTGGGCGACGGCGATATTCTCGATCTCGATCGAGCTGATCCATTCGCCGCCCGATTTGATCAGATCCTTCGCCCGGTCGGTGATCTGCATGAAGCCGAGCGGGTCGATCGTCGCGATGTCGCTGGTGTCGAACCAGCCCTGCTTGTCGAGCGCCGAGCCCGGCTCGTTGCCCATATAGGCGCTGGTCACCGTCGAGCCTTTGACCTTGAGACGGCCGAAGGTGGTGCCGTCGTGCGCGACCGGCCTGTCGTCATCGTCGAACAAGGCGAGATCGACGCCGATCGGCGGCCGGCCCTGCTTGAGCCTGTACGGCATCTGCTCCTCGAAGCTCTTGGTCGCGAGGTTTGACGTCATGGCGCCGACCGTGCCGACCGGCGACATCTCGGTCATCCCCCAAAGGTGGAGCAGCTCGACGCCATAATCGTCGTGGAACGCGCGGATCAGGCTCTCCGGGCACGCGCTTCCGCCGACGACGACACGGCGCAAGGTCGTCGGCTTTTTGCCGCTCTGCTGCATATAGTGGAGCAGCATCTGCCAGACGGTCGGGACAGCGGCCGAGAAGGTGATCCCTTCGCGTTCGATCAGCTCGAACAGGGATGCGCCGTCGAGCCGCGATCCCGGCATCACCAGTTTAGCGCCGACCGCCGGAGCGGCGAACGTCAGCCCCCAGGCGTTGGCGTGGAACATCGGCACCACCGCGAGCACCACGTCGGAGGCGGCAAGCCCGAACATGTCGGCCTGCAGCGAGATCAGGGCATGCATGAAATTGGAGCGGTGCGAGTAAAGCACGCCCTTCGGATTGCCGGTGGTGCCCGACGTGTAGCAAAGGCCGGCGGCGGTCCGTTCGTCGAAACTGCCCCATTCGCAGTCTTCGCTCTCCCCGGCGATCAGGGTCTCATAAGCGATTGCCTTGGGGCATTCGACCATCCCTGCCTCGTTGGTCATCAGCACGATATGCTCAAGCTTGGGCAGCCGGCCGATATTCTCGTTGATGAACGGGACGAGATCCACGTCGGCGAACAGGATACGCGTCTCGGCGTGGTTGATGATGTAGACGAGCTGATCGGCGAACAGCCGCGGGTTCAGCGTGTGGCAGATCGCGCCGATGCCCATGATCCCGTACCAGGTCTCGATATGCAGCGCGCGGTTCCACGCGAGTGTTCCCACTCGGTCGCCAAGGCCGATGCCGAGGCCGCGCAGCGCGTTCGAGAGGCGCCGCGCCCGGCCGTGGATCGTCGCATAGGTCGTGCGGGACAAGCTTCCGTCGACTTCGCGGCTGACGATCTCCTGGTCGGCGTGCCATCGCGCGGCGTGAACCAACAACCGGTCCACGGTGAGTGGCCAGTCCTGCATCAATCCCAGCATTTCAGAGGTCCTCTTCTTTTCTTCGGCGCGATTTTGATCACGGGGCCATGTTTCGCAAGCGCTTTATCGCTATCAGCGTTGCACGGCGGCTGAGTGGGACGAAGAGGGGTGCGGGAAGGAAGCGCGAGGGCTGAGATGACGAAAGTGGAAAGTCAGGTGCTGATCGTCGGAGCAGGGCCGGTCGGCATGACCCTCGCGCTCGATCTGGCGCAGCGCGGCATCGATGTCGTCCTCGTCGAGCAGCGCGGCCGCGACGACGAGCCGCGCAAGCGATGCAACCACATCTCGGCGCGCTCGCTCGAGATCTTCCGCCAGCTCGGCGTCGCCTCGGAGATCCGCCAGGCCGGGCTGCCGGCCGACTACCCGCAGGACGTCGCTTATGTGACTTCGCTCACTGGCCACGAGCTCACTCGGATTCGTATCCCGGCTCGCCAGGACCGCTTCGGAAGCACCGGCTATGCCGATTCCGGCTGGCCCACGCCCGAGCCGCCGCACCGCTGCAACCAGACCTATTGGGAACCCATCCTGCAGCGCCACGTGCTCGCGGCGTCACGGATCCGTAGTTTCTACGCGACCACGATCGAGGAGGTCGGGCAAGACGGGGTGCGGGCCTGGGCGCGGGGGCGGGGCGGGGATGGCGAGGAAATAAGCTTCGAGGCCGAGTATATGGTCGGCTGCGACGGCGGCTCCTCGCTGGTGCGCAAGGCGATCGGCGCGCGCTTCGAAGGCCAGAACGTCATTTCCGGCACACGGTCGGTCTATGTCCGCTCGAAGGAATTGCTCGGCAAGATGCGGGTCGACCCGGCGTGGATGACCTGGTTCCTCAACCCGGAGACCTTCGGCTGCGTCGTCGCGCTGAACGGCGACGATCTCTGGATCTTCGCTTTCTGGCTTCCGCCCGGCGAGCCCGATTTCGATTCGGTCGATCCGGCGCGGGGGATCAGGGCGGCGGTGGGCGCCGACGTCGACATTGAGATCCTCTCGATCGACGACTGGTACGGCCGCCGCCTCGTCGCCGACCGCTTCCGCGACCGCCGGCTGTTCGTCTGCGGCGATTCAGCGCACATCTGGATCCCATTGGCCGGATACGGGATGAATGCGGGCATCGCCGACGCCAAGGATCTCGGCTGGCAGCTCGCGGCGGTGATCGCGGGCTGGGGCGGAACCGGCCTGCTCGACGCCTATGAGGCCGAGCGCCAGCCGGTGACCGAGCAGGTCTCGCAGCGGGTGATGGCGCTGGCCTATACCAATCTCGATCCCAAGCTGATCACCAACCCGCCGCCGGAGCTCGTCGCCGAAGGGCCCGAGGGTGACGCGTTTCGCGCCAGGCTCGGCCGCTTCTTCTACGACGAGAATGTCGGGCAGTTCGCCTGCCTCGGGCTCAATTTCGGTACTTATTACGATGGTTCGCCGGTCGTCGCCTATGATGACGAAAGCGCCCCCGGCTACAGCCTGACCAGCTACACGCCCACCACCGTTCCCGGCTGCCGCACGCCGCACGTCTGGCTCGACGACGGCCGTTCGCTCTACGACGCAATGGGGCTCGGCTATACTTTGCTGCGCTCCGATCCGGGCGTCGATGTCTCCGCGCTGCAGGATGCCGCGGCGCGCCGCGGCGTTCCTCTGGCGGTGATCGATCTTTCGCCCGTCGAGGCCGGCTCGCTTTACCGGCGCAAGCTCGTTCTGTCGCGGCCCGACCAGCATGTGGCGTGGCGGGGCGACGCGCTGCCCGACGATCCGCTTGCGCTGATCGATCTGGTGCGGGGCGCCGGTCGCGCGGAGCCGGTGCAGAGGACGGCGGCGGCCTGACCTCGTGCACTCACCCCCCTTTCGACAACGCGAAGGCAAGCGAACACAAATGACCAAGATCAGCAGTGACATCATTATCGTAGGAGCCGGCCCGGTCGGCATGATCCTGGCGCTCGATCTCGCCCGCCGCGGCGTCGACGTGGTCGTCGTCGAACAGCATGGTGAGGAGGCGGAGCCGCGCAAGCGGTGCAATCATATCTCGGCGCGTTCGCTCGAGATCTTGCGCCAGCTCGGTATTGCCTCCGAGATTCGCGACGCGGGACTCCCCGCCGATTATCCGCAGGATGTCGCCTATCTGACCGCATTGAACGGCTATGAGCTGAGCCGGATCCGGATCCCGGCGCGCCAGGATGTCTACGGCAGCGAAGGCTATGACGATTCGGGGTGGCCGACGCCCGAGCCGCCGCATCGCTGCAATCAGCTCTATTGGGAGCCGATCCTTCAGCGTCATCTGCTCGCCTCGCCGCGCATCCGCACATTCTATGCCGTCGCGATCGATGAGGTTGCACAGGACGCAGACCGCGCGACTGCCCGCGGCCGCAACGAAAGCGGCGAGGAGATGACGTTCGAGGCGCGCTATCTCGTCGGCTGCGATGGCGGATCCTCACTGGTGCGCAAGACGATCGGCGCGCGCTTCGAGGGTCAGGAAGTCGTCTCCGGCACGCGCACCGTCTACATCAAGTCGGACGACCTGCTTGGCAAGCTGCGCAACACGCCGGCCTGGATGACCTGGTTCCTCAATCCCACCGTACTCGGCTGCGTGGTCGCGATGAACGGCAAGGATCTCTGGGGCTTCCATTTCTGGCTGCCGGCGGGCGAGCCCGACTTCGATTCGATCGATCCCGCCGAGGGTATCAGGGAAGGGGTCGGCGAGGATCTCGATTACGAGATCGTCTCGACCGACGACTGGTACGGCCGCCGGCTGGTCGCCGATCGCTTCCACGACCGCCGGATTTTCATCTGCGGCGATGCCGCGCATATCTGGATCCCGTTGGCGGGCTATGGCATGAACGCCGGCATCGCCGACGCGGCGACCCTGTCGTGGCAGCTCTCCGCCGTGATCCGGGGCTGGGCCGAACCTTCGATCCTCACCGCCTATGAGGCCGAGCGCCAGCCGGTCACGCGGCAGGTCTCGCAGCACGTGATGTCGCTCGCGCTCGCCAATCTCGACACCGAGCGCACCAAGAACCCGCCGCCGGAGCTTTTCATCGAGGGGCCGGAAGGAGAGGCCGCCCGCGCGGAGATGGGGCGCTTCTTCTACGATGCCAACGTCGGCCAATTCGCCTGCAAGGGCCTCAATTTCGGGACCTATTACGATGGCTCCCCGATCATCGCCTACGATGGCGAGGAAGCGCCGGAATACGGCCTGTCGATCTACACGCCGACGACCGTGCCAGGCTGCCGCACGCCGCACGTCTGGCTCGACAACGGCACCTCGCTCTACGATGCGCTCGGCCTCGGCTACACCTTGTTGCGCTCCGACCCGGCGCTCGACGTTTCGGAGCTGCAGGCTGCCGCAGAGCGGAGGGGCTTCCCGCTCGACCTGCTCGATCTCTCACCCTCGGAAGCGGGCGACATCTACCGTCACAAGCTCGTCGTCTCGCGCCCGGACCAGCATGTTGCATGGCGCGGCGATGCCGTCCCGGCGGATCCGATCGCGCTCGTCGACCTGTTGCGCGGCGCCACGCCAGGCGCTGAATCGTCGGCGAAATCCGGGAACCAGCCCGCACTCGGATCCGTTGGAACATAAACGGAACATACGAGGTGTGCAATGACGGAGACCATTCACAATCCGAAGCTGGACGAACATCCCGGCTCGAACACCGAAAAGGATCCCGACGACTGGGTCTCGGGTGACGAGCCGATGACCGGAGCGCAGGCCTCTTATCTGACGACCCTGTGCGAAGAGGCCGGCATCGATCCGCCCCAGGAGGGTCTCAGCAAGGCCGAGGCTTCGAAGCGGATCGACGCGCTGAAGGCGAAGCTGGGGCGGTGATGCGCGCGCCCCGGTCATTGCGTCCGATGACCTGACGCGCGCCGCCTCGCTAGCGGAGCAGCACCTCCGGAATCTTCGCCGGATCGGGATCGGGCTCGCTCCAGTCCTCGTCGTGGGCTGCTTCGCGTTGCCGCGCCTGGTTGGCTTTCACCGCATCGACCAGCGCGCCCATCGTCGCGACGTCGAGTGCCTGCAGCCGCTCGTCGGCGTTGAGCGGATCGTGAGCGGCGAGTGCGCGGCCGTGCCGCCGCTTCATCGCGGTTCGTTCGAAATACAATCTTTCGTCCGCCTGGCCGAAGCCGCCGTCCTGCCAGTAGGAAATCGCGAGATCGAACGCGACGCAGCGGTCGACGGCATTGCGCTGCCGCATGCTCCGCGCGTCCTGAAAGCAGCGGACGCTCGTTTCGTGCGCATCGTCGAGTGGGACCGCGAGCGCGATCGCGACGACGTCGTCGATTCCCGAATCGAGCTCCCACACACCGGGCGGCTCGAAGTCGGGCGATTTGGCAGGGTAGGGCGCCGAAGCAAAGGCGGTCGCGTCCGTTTCGCCCCCGCCGGAGCGATCATTCGCGTCGATGAACCTGTCGCTCGGGATCGCGACGAACGCAACCGCCGCAGCGATCGCCGCGATGCGCAATGCGAACAGGCTTCGGCGCCGGCGCATGCCGGCCCATGGCGATACCAGCCGCGCCGGCGGCGGATAACGCCCGGGCGCCATCGGCCGGGAGCGCATCAGCTGGCGCAACAGCTGCGCGTCATAGTCGGCGCGTTTGGCGCCGTCGCGCAGCACCGAATAAGCGAGGTTGATCTCAGTGATTTCGACGTGGGTGGCGCCGCTGTCGCCGCGGTCCGGGTGATGGCGCTTGATCAGCTTGAGATAGGCGGCGCGGATCGTGCCGGTCTCTGCTTTGCTGTGGACGCCAAGCACCTGATAATGAGTCGGCATGCGGCGCTTCCACCCTCACCCGCCGCGTCGCCTGCTCGGTGCAACGGACCGGCAACGCTTAGTCCAGTTTCCCGAGTGATGCCAGCCACACGACTTTCTCGAAGCGGCGACCTGTGCGATGCACCGCCGTGATGCGGTGAGACCGATCGCGACCGAGCGGGCGCAGTGAGGAGAGGATGAGTGGTTCGAAGTGCCGCCCGCCGCAAACGTATATTGGTGACCGGGGGGGCAGGGTTCCTTGGTTCGCACCTCGTCGACCGGCTGCTCGATCGCGGCGACGAGGTGCTGTGCGTCGATAATCTCTTCACCGGCGACAAGCGCAACATCGACCATCTCCACGGTCATCCGCGCTTCGAGTTCATGCGCCACGACGTCTGTTTTCCGCTCTACGTCGAGGTCGACGAGATCTACAATCTC
>JAQGLH010000007.1 GCA_028293005.1 Alphaproteobacteria bacterium | reverse complement strand
AGCGAGGGTGGCGAGAACAAGGACGGCGGCGCCGATCCCGATTTCGCCCCGGCCTTCCTCACCCGCAACGACGACTGAGCTCTAAAAGGAAGAGCCCTCCACCACAGGAATTGTGGTGGAGGGCTCTTCTCCAGTTGGCGAGCACAAAAAAGGGGCCCCTTGCGGGGCCCCTAATTTTTTGAGAGGCGCGTTCGCTTAGTGCCAGTTGGCGCTCAGTGCGACTTGGCGCTCAGTGCGAGTTGGCTTCGATCGCATCCGCCTTGGCTTCGCCGGCATCCTCGACGTTCGAGGCTTGGTCGTGAAGCGCGTCGGCCTGGTTCTCGATCGCGTCGGCGGTGGCGCCGGTGGCGTTGTCGGCCACGTCTTCAAGCGCATCGGCCTGGTTCTCGATCGAATCGGCGGCGTTCTCGGCGGCGTTCTCGACATTCTCGGCGGCCGGGTTGCTGTTGCAGGCGGCGAGCGCGGCAAAAGCGGCCACGGCGAGAGCTTTGGAAGCGATCTTCATTTGTTCAATCCCCTTGTTGTGACGCATTGCCATAGAACAATGCGAAGCTGGTGGCCATAATATGGAGCGCAGCATGGGGCAAGACATGCCGCACTCGTAACGACGCCGCCGTCCCCGCTTGGGAAAGGCGGCGCGAAGACCATGCGAGCCGGAAATTCGCCATGCGAGGCGGGAACTGGGCAATTGGCTGAAAATATGAAGTGGGGAGCTTCTGTTGCCCGGCGCTCCCCGTGCCGCTGGAATCCCTTTCTGTTGCCCGGTAGGGTCCAACCGCGCTTTTGTCCGTGTAACGTTACCCGTGAGGGATCAGTTACGCAGCAATTGCAAGAGCCTCGTTATCGTTGGCACTTGTGGTTTTGAGCCTATAACGGCTTACTCAGGCCGGGCAAAAACAGCGCTTTTGAACACACGTCGATCCTAGTTCGGCCCCATCAGGACTGGCTCTGAAAGAGCCGGTTTTGGTGGAGCCGCCGGGTACCGCCCCCGGGTCCGCTGCGTCTATTGAACGCCGCAGTTTATCGCCATAGCCGGGCGAACCCAGCAGCTCCTATATAGCGATCCGCGCATGAATTTAAAGTGAGCACGGTGCGCGGGCCGGCGCAAAGCCGTTGCGGCCGGCTGCGCGAGTGCCTAGGTCGAAGCCGCGTTCATTGCTTTGGCAGTCGCTTTTTGGAGGGAGTATCTATGACTCGCGCTCGCCTGATGACGGCGCTTTTGGCCCCCGTCGCGATTGTCTCGCTGTCCGGCTGCGGCGTCAATTCGATCCCGACCGCCGAGGAAGAGGCCAAGGCGCGCTGGGCCGATGTCCAGAACCAGTATCAGCGCCGCGCCGACCTCATTCCCAACCTCGTCGCCAGCGTCCAGGGCGCCGCCGCGCAAGAGCGCAACGTGCTGCGCGAGGTGACCGAGGCGCGCGCGCGGGCGACCCAGACCACGTTGTCGGCCGAACAGCTTTCGGATCCAGAGGCGGTGCGCCGCTTCAGCCAGGCGCAGGGTCAGCTGACCACCGCCTTGCTGCCGCTGCGCCAGCTGCAGGAAGCTTATCCGGACCTCAAGACCAATCAGAATTTCCTCGCGCTCCAGTCGCAGCTCGAGGGAACCGAGAACCGCATCGCGATCTCGCGCACCGACTACAACAAGGCGGTGCAGGGCTATAACACGCGCATCCGCACCTTCCCCGACGTGATCGGCGCGAAGATATTCTACGGCGCCAAGCCGATGGTGCCGTTCGAGGCGGTCACGCCCAACGCCGAGCGCGCGCCGACGGTGAGCTTCGACACATCGACGAACAGCAGCAAATAGCCGGCTCGCCCGAGTGAGGCGCAAGGAAACGGTGAGGCGCAACTCGATGCGCCGCGGCCAAGAGGAACTCCGGCTGACATGAGCCTGCTCCGATACCCTTTGCTGCTGATCGCGCTGCTGACGATGCTGGCCGGTGCCGTGCTGCTCGGTCCGGGCGCGGCGCAGGCGCAGGAGTTTCCCAAGCTTTCCGGCCGCGTCGTCGATGCCGCCAATCTGCTCGATCCGCAGCAGGAAGCGGCGCTCACCGCCAAGCTCGAGGCCCTCGAGAAGGCGCGCAGCCGGCAATTGGTCGTCGCGACGGTGCCCGATCTCCAAGGCTATCCGATCGAGGATTACGGTTACCGGCTCGGCCGCGCCTGGGGAATCGGCCAGAGCCAGGCGAACAACGGCACGATCCTGCTCGTCGCGCCCAACGAGAAGAAGGTACGGATCGAGGTCGGCTACGGGCTCGAGCCTATCCTCACCGACGCGCTTTCGGCTTTGATCATCCATAATGTCATCCTGCCGCGCTTCCGCGAGCGCGACATGGCCGGTGGGATCGTGGCCGGCGCCGACGCGGTCATCGAGCAGCTCCAGGCGCCGCCCGAGCAAGCGGAGCAGCGCGCGCTCGCCGCCGCGGCGCAGCAGCAGCAGCGCTCGAAGGGGGACAACGTGTCCTTGTTTCCTCTGATCTTCTGGGGCGTCGTCCTGTTCTTGATCATCATTCCGATGCTTCGGCGTCGCGGCCGCGGCCGCTCGACGCGGCGCGGCGGAATGCCGGTCGTGCTGTGGGGCCCGGGGCTCGGCGGCTGGGGCGGCGGCTCGGGGAGCGGTTCCGGAGGCTTTGGAGGCTTCGGCGGCGGCGGCGGTGGGTTCGGCGGCTTCTCGGGCGGCGGCGGATCGTTTGGCGGCGGCGGCGCCTCCGGAGGATGGTGATGCCGAGGATGAGCGACGCCGATCGTGACCGCGTCACCGCCGCGGTGACCGAAGCCGAGCGCAAGAGCAACGGCGAGATCGTCACGATCGTCGCCGATCGGTCGGATGCCTATCACGATGTCGGGCTTCATTATGCGGTGCTGGCGATGCTGCTCGTGCCGGCGCTGATCGGCTTCGTGCCGCAAGCGGCGTTCGACGATGCGATGGCACCGATGCTTGGCTGGAACGCCGTGCTGACGCGCGGCACGCTGATGGCCTTGCTGTTCATGGCGCTCACTGCGGTCTTCCTGATCGTGCGCTACGCGCTGGTGTATCCGCCGTTGAGGATGGCGCTCACCCCGGGCGCGACCAAGGCGCGGCGGGTGCGGCGCCGCGCGGTGCAATATTTCAAGGTCGGCGCCGAGCGGCGGACCGTTGGGCGGACCGGGGTGCTGCTCTACCTCTCGCTTGCCGAGCGCCGCGCCGAGATCGTCGCGGACGAGGCGATCCATTCGAAGGTCGCGCCCGAGGCGTGGGGCGATGCGATGGCGGCGCTTGTCGCCGAGGTGAAGGCGGGGCGGCCGGGCGAAGGCATGGCCAATGCGGTCGTGATCATCGGCGATCTGCTCGCCGAGCATTTCCCCAAGACCACCACCGACGAGAACGAGCTTCCGGACAGGCTAGTCGAGCTGTGAGCGACGAGGAAGGGCCCGAGGAGATCGTCTGGGAGGGCAAGTATCTTGCCGCCAAGCGCAAGGGCCGCTGGGAATATGTCTCGCGCACGCGCGGAGTCAGCGCCGCGGTGATCGTCGCGATCGTGGACGGCGACGTTTTGCTCGTCGAGCAATATCGCGTGCCGCTCGGCTGCCAGTGCATCGAGCTCCCCGCCGGGCTGGTCGGCGACGACAAGGAAGGCGAGGAGGTCGAGGCCGCAGCGATCCGCGAGCTCGAAGAGGAAACCGGCTACCGCGCCACACATATCGTCGACCTCGGCCGCTTTCACGCTTCGCCGGGCATGTCGTCCGAAGGCTTCAGCCTGGTTCGAGCCGACGGGCTGAGCAAGGTCGGCGAAGGCGGCGGCGTCGAGGGCGAAGAGATCAGCGTCCACCGCGTGCCGCTCGGCGATGTCCCCGCCTTCGTCGCAAGCAAGCGCGCGCAAGGCGCGGCGATCGACGTCAAATTGCTGTTGTTGCTTGGAAGCGCGCTGCTCGGCTAGCTCTCCCGGGAAATGCGGCCTTGGTGCCACATCTTCGGTTCGGGCTTAGCCTGTCGATCACTTATCCGCTGCGTCTGTTCGCCAGAGCTGAAGGAGAGGCCCCTTGTACAGGCTCGGGGTACAGGCTCGGGGTATAGGCTCGGCCGAGCGGAGCGGTGGGAAGCACGGCGCTTCCCGAAGACAGCTTTTTGAGGCCCGACCTGCGCCTTGGATCAGGTGAGCAGCGCCGCGTGCGAAGCGTCGGCCGCGGTGGCTTTTTCCTCGATCAGCTGGGCGCGTCTTTTGTCGCCGCGCTCGCTACGCGCGGCCATCTCGCCCCAGCTCGCTTCGGAGCGGAGCCAGCGATCGCGGACATTGTCGAGCGTTGCTTCAGTGGCGCTCGCGCGTGCCTCGGCGGCGCGGGCCTGGTAGAAATCGCTTTGTGCCGACATGATGACCTCCGATCGAAAAAGGGGCGGGTGCCGGGTGGCACCCGCCTTTCGTCTTCCTCCGCAAAAGCGGAGGCGGCGGCTCAGACAGCCTGCAGATTGACTGCGCTGGTTTTGCCGCGCTGGTCGTTCTCGAGATCGTACGAGATGCGCTGCTCCTTCTCGAGCGTGTGCATTCCCGAGGCCTCGACCGCGCTGATATGGACGAAGGCATCCTTGCCCCCGGCTTCGTTGGTGATGAAGCCATAGCCCTTGGCGGTGTCGAAAAATTTCACGGTGCCGACTGGCATAATATATTCCTTCTTTATTTAGGGGGACCGAAAGGCGGTCCCCTGGTGCTAGGAGAAGCGAGAGAAGGAAATAGGAGCCGCAAAGCACCGAAGACCGTTCAAATTGCGACTGTAGCAGTCTCTATATAGGCCTTTTGGCCGGAAAAGACAGGGGCATCTCGATTTACCGGGAAAATCTCGCCTTTCTCGTGGCTTGGACCGCACGCGAGCGGCTCGCTCCGCAACGAGACCAGCGCTATCTTCCCCTCGTCTAGAGGCTCAGGCGCAGGCTCGCGAGCGCTTCGCCCTCGCCACCATAATCGCTGTGGCGCAGGTTGAGGCCGCCGCTCACGTCGAACGACCAGGATGATCCGCCGCTGAGCTGGTAGGCAGCCTCGAGCTTGACCGGGTCCGCGCCAATCCTGGACAGCGGATAGCGATAGGCCGCCGCGACGCGGCCGAGGCCGTCCTCGCTGCGCGTCATGTAGTCGGCCGCCAGCGTGCCGGAGACGGCCCTGGGCGGCATCACCAGCGCAAGGCCGAGGCTGTCGCTCAGGCTTCCGTCCCGGAACGCGATGCCCGACTTTCGCATCCGGACTTCCGCGGAGACGATGTTCGCCGGCGTCAGCCGCAAGCCGGCGGACGAGGCGGCGGTGCGCAGATGGGTCGCTTCACCCGACAGCGAGGCTTCCCAGGAACCGATCCTGCGGCTTACCGCGGCGCCGAGGTTGAGCATCCGGGTCTGCTTGCCGAACGCGGGCAGATCGGAGACCATGTCGTAATAGCCACCGCGTTGCGCGAGCATCGAGCCGTTGAAGCCGATCACCGTGTGCTCGTCCGGCTGAAGCCAGTAGCCCATTCCCACCCCGCTTTGGTGCAGCGCGACGCGGCTGCCGGTGAGCGCGAGTCGCGTCGCCGAATCGCGGTCGGCGAGCTGGTCGAACAAAGGCTGGTCCGGAGCCGCCGCCGAGATCGATCCGGCGCTGGTGGTGGTGCCATAGATCGACAGCCTGCCGTTGGCGGAGACGTTGACGAGGGCGTGCGCGAACAGCGCACTTTTGATCAGCCCGGTCGATGCGAAGAAGGACAGCGGACGCAGGCTGGGATCGTAGGCGAAGTCGAGCCGGCTTGCCGACGCCCCGGTGATGCGAAGCTGGGCGACGCCGCCCTTGAACGGCATATCGACGCCCATCCGCAGCGAGCGATCGGGCGAGAACAGGCTCGCGCTCGGCTCGGCCGGCGAATTGAACATCGCAAAGCCGCGCGGGGCATGGCGGCTCGCGAAGAAAGCTGAGGCCCAGTCCGCCTGCGCGCCCATCCCGAGCAGCGCGCGGCCGAGCAACTGGCGCATCGCGTAGCGATCCGAACGGACCTGCAGCGCGTTGGTCTCCGCAAGCGCAAAATCGCGGCCATAAACGTCGTACACGGTGACCGGCCCGAGCGCCGCGGCGAGCCGCGCAAGCGTCGCTGACGCAGTGGTGCTGCTACCCGTCACCACGGTGGGGACGCCCTTCGCGCTGACCAGGGTGACGTTGCCCTGCGCCTGGAATGCGCGGCCGACGTTGAGCAGCCCCCAGCCATAGACGCCGTCGACGCCCGGTGCGCCGAGATCGGTGGCCGAGGTCAGCAATATTCTGGCGACGCTCTCCGGCGAGGATTTCAAGGTCGGCCAGCGCGCCTCGAGCAACGCCGCGACGCCCGCCACGACTGGCGTCGCCATGCTGGTGCCGGACATGTAGCCGTAGCCCTGCCCCGGAAGCGTCGAGAAGATCGACCTGCCCGGCGCGACGATGAAATAATTCTTCCATTGCAGGCCGGGGCTGCAGACGGACGCGCCGCTGCTCAGCAGGCATCCCTCGCCAGGGCGGTTCGAAAAGCTGCTCATCGTGCCGTTGAGCTCGATGCTGCCGACCAGGATCGTGCGTGCCATCGCCGCAGCCGCGTCCGCAGCCGAAACCGCGATCGCCTCGTTCGACAGATTGGTGCCGTCGTTGCCTGCGGCCTTGACGAACAGCATCTTGAGATTGGGGTCCGCCATCGCCCGCACTTCGTCGCCGGTGAAGCACAGCGCCAAGGTCGAGCAGCCGAAGCTCATGCTCGCGATCGTCGCGCCCTTCGCGCCAGCGTCGCGCCACGCGGAGATCAGCTTGGTGCCGGTCGCGACATAGCCGAGATCGTCGAACACGCCGTAATTGATGATCCTGGCGCCGGGGGCGACGCCGTATTTGGTGCCGGCGATGATCCCTGCGGTGTGCGTTCCGTGCGGATCGTTGAGGCGATAGCGCCCGCCCGCGATCGCCACATTCTGGCATCGGCCGGCGAGATCGGCATGCGTGCAGTCGGTGCGCCCGTCGAGCAGCGCGACGATCGATCCGCTGCCCTGCGTCGCGCTCGCAACCAGCGCCGGCGTCAGCCCGATCAGCGCCCATTCGTCGCTGTTGGAAGGGGCCGGCGCTGCCGGCGGCGGCGGCGGCGGCGCCTTTTTCTTCGCGAAGGCGGCCTGCGGGCCGGCAAGCAGCAACCCGGCGATCAGTGTCGAAACGCCGTTCCGCACGAATGTCTTCTTCATCGTCTTCCCCCCTGGGGCGATCGAGTGCGTAATTCCATAACCTATTGAAAATGGCAAGGAATGACTGTGTCGACGGCAAATGTCAGGCAAATACAGCCTCCTGCCGCAGCCAGCGTTGTTCGCAATTGCTCCCCCGCCGATCTTAGGGGTGCGCCGAAAAAGTTGATACATGTCTAATGCGGTCTTCGGCCTTACATCGGCGCGCCTCGAGTCGGGCGTTCGCGTCCGGTCTTGCCGCCGGCTCGAGGACTGCCGACATTTTGATGTAGGTGGGCACGAAAGCGCGTCGCCTCGCTGCCGCTTTCATATTATGCTCGGATCAAGTCGGGATTCGGGGGACAATCGAAATGAGCGATGGCGAAGCCGTGGCGACGGACAATGTCGAGCCGATATCAGTGCCGCCGCGAGCCAGGATCGTGACCGCCGAGCTCGATCGGATCGCGCAGGCGGTGCGCGCGCATTGCCCCAAGGACACCACGATCAGCTTCGAATATGACGGCCGGCTGCAGATCAATATCGACATCCGCAAGCTCGAGGATCTGATGGCGGTCGAAGGCCTGCTGCCGACCCTGCTCGGCGGCATATTCAGCAAGCTCCAGCGCGGCTTGGTCGACAACCGCCCGTTCCAGCACCGGTTGATCGCGGACGTCGATTGCTAGGGTGAGGAGCTAAGCGGAAGTCTGCGCCTCCACGAAGTCTGCCCCTTCACCCCCGCTGGCGTGCGATCCACGCGTCGACATTCCGCTCCAAGATATCGAGCGGCACCGGCCCCGACAGCAGCACCACGTCGTGGAAGCCCTTGATGTCGAACCTGTCGCCGAGCGCCGCCTTTGCCCGGTCGCGCAATTGCTCGATCTTGAGCTTGCCGACCATGTAGGCGGTCGCCTGGCCGGGGTAGACGATATAGCGTTCGATCGCCTTGACGATGCCGCCCGGCGCGTCGGCGCTGTTGTCCTCGACATATTTGATCGCCTGTTCGCGCGTCCAGCGCCCGTGATGGAGCCCGCTGTCCACGACCAGCCGGATCGCGCGGTGGAGCTCGAGCTGGACCCGCCTGAAATCGCGGTATGGGTCCTTATACTGGCCCATGTCCTTGGCGAGCCGCTCCGAATAGAGGCCCCAACCTTCGATGTAGGCGGTGAAGCCGCCGAAGCGGCGGAACGCCGGCACGTCGGCGCCAAGCTCGGTCTGCACCGCGAGCTGGAGGTGGTGGCCCGGAATCCCCTCATGGTAGAACAAGGCCTCGATCTCCGAGGTCGGCATGTCCGCCATATTGTAGAGGTTGACGTAATAAGTGCCGGGGCGCGAGCCGTCGGGCGCGGGGCGCTGGTAGAAGGCCTTACCCGCCGATTTCTCGCGGAACGGCTCGACCGGCTTGACCAGCAGCGACGATTTGGGGAGCGTGTTGAACCAGGCCGGAAGCAAGGCCTCCATCTCGCGGTTGGCTTTTTCGGTCTCGGCGAGATAGGCCTGCTTGCCCGCCGCCGTGTTGGGCAGGAACAGGCTCCGGTCGGTCCGCATCTTGGCGAAGAACTGCTGGAGCGTGCCGGTGAAGCCGATGCGGGCCATCAGCGCGCGCATCTCGTTGTGGATGCGATCGACCTGCTGCAGCCCGAGGCTATGGATCTGGTCGGCGTCGAGCGCGGTCGTGGTGTAATAGCGCAGCAGCGCCGCATATTGGTCCGCGCCGTTGGGAAAGCGCCAGACGCCGTCGTCGGTCCCCGCCGCTTTGCGCTGCACCTGCATCAGCGCGATCACACGCTGGTAGGCGGGCTTGATCTCTTCGACCATCGCCTTGCGGCCCGCCTCGATCAAGCGGGTCTTCTCGGCCGCGGGCGCGTCGAGCTTGCCGATCTTGGCCTTGTAATCGGCGAACAGATCGCTGTCCG
>JAQGLH010000404.1 GCA_028293005.1 Alphaproteobacteria bacterium | reverse complement strand
AACCTCCAAGCCACGCTCAAGCAGATGCGACGGGAGAGCGCCCGCAAATATTTGAAGCAAAGCGCCAGCACCCTCCTCGCCCGCAATCCGCAGATGTGCTGTTATTCGTTTGATGCCATCGGAGTGGACATTAATATTGATGGCCGCTGTGATGCACCCGCCCTCCGCTTGCTTCTGGAGATGCTCGATCTCAGGGGTCGGAATGTGGTTGACGTGGGCGCGAACATTGGCAACCACGCTGCGGCATTTGCCGAGGTGGCAGGCCACGTGTTTGCCTTTGAGCCCCACCCTAAGACATACCAATTGCTCAAGCTCAATCTGTCCGATTTTCCCAATGTGAAGACATTCCAGATCGCCGCTTCCGACAAGGCTGGTTCCGTTCGAGCAGTCAGTCCTAGACAGAATTTCGGCGCCACGACCATCACCGACCGCCCCCTTGGCGAAAATGAAACAGCGTGGTCGTTCGACATCGCTCCGCTCGATTCTGTTACCGAGCTTCAGGACATCGCCTTGATCAAGTTCGATGTGGAGGGACACGAGGCTCAAGCGCTGCGCGGCGCTGAGAACCTCATCCGTCGCGACAAGCCGGTGATCATCGTTGAGCAGAACCGGGAGGCGATCGCAGGAGGCTCCAGCGAAACCGTCGAGGTGCTTAAGCGCTCAGGCTATTCTCACTTCTACTCTATCGACACCGACCTCCCATGGCGAACGCCGCAAGGTTTACCCGGACCCGTCCGCAAGATGGCGAGAATGACTGAAGCCATCCTGTTCGGACCGGTGGAATGGACCGCCCATTTTAGCTTGGTCGAGAAGCTCGAACCGCGCGACTATCCAATGCTCGTCGCCTCTACGACGGCGCTAACCAGGCGAGCGCAGTGAACCTGCTATCTGCGAGATAACGGCCTCCAGCATAGACACAGCTCAAAAGCTTGCTCACGCAACGGCTCGCTGTAGGGTGGCCCCGCGCTGCTCTCCACTCGGTCCTTATGATCGCTTGAGAGCCATTCCAGGCAAGGTGTTCGAGGCCGAAGCATGCGGTAGGAAGGCAGCTGCCGCAGTCTTGAGGCAGAAGTTTTGCGAGGCAGCAAAGCGAAGCCCCAGCGCCGCGGCCCGATAGCAGGCGCGGCATCGGTTCGCGCGTACGTCAGCGATCCAGCCTTGATCACAGCCTTCAAGCGCCGAGCGACGACGCCAGTGCGCGGTCAGCTTCGAGCCTTGCCTGGTCATAGGCCATGCACTTCTCCTCCGATCGCAGCTCGCGCCAGACGACATAGGCGACAAAGAGCCCCATCGGGCCGAACTGACCCGCCAATGTTAGAAAATCAGCAGCGCCCACGGCTTCCCCCAGCTTCGTATCTGGTGAGATTGGTGATATGGTCCTGGTGATGCCGAGCCGCCGCCGTAGATGAAGCGCCATTTCCTGGCTCTGGACGGCTTGCGGGGCATCGCCGCGTTCGCCGTCATGTTCATGCACGGACTGGGCATCTTCTGGCCCGGAGGGTTCTCGATCCCCGCGGCCCTCGCGGTGGACTTCTTCTTCATGCTCAGCGGGTTCGTTCTCGCCTACGCTTACGGTGAAAGGCTGGAACGGGGCCTCTCGTGGCGCCGGTTCATGGCCCAACGATTGATCCGCCTCTACCCGGTGATCTTCCTTGGCGTGATGCTTGGCGCTGCGGTTTCGTTCGCAAAGCAATGGCAGCAAGGCATCACAATCGCCGAGGAAGGACTACCCGAGCTGGTCGCCACCCTGTTCATCCTGCCGGCGGGGCTTCCCTACTCCGGGTTGTTTTTCGACGGACCGTCAATGTTCAGCTTCGACGGGCCGATGTGGTCGCTGTTCTTCGAGATTGCCGCCAGCGCCGCGTTCGCTACTGCCGTGCGGCGGTCGGCCAACCTGCCCGCCCTGTTGGCCATATCCGCTATCCTCATCGCTGGATCGATCTGGCACGGCACGGTGGGCGAGTTTGGGACAAGAGGCTGGGTCGGCTTCGCGTTCGGCTTTCCCCGTGTCGCTGTTCCGTTCGCAATTGGCGTCACGCTCTACCGCAGCGGTGCGTGGCAGCGGTTCGGTGTTCCGTTCCCCCTAACCGCGGGCGCTCTCGCCCTGTTACTGTTGGTCCCAATGCGAACCGTGTGGCCCTACGATCTCGCCTGCATCTTCCTGCTGTTCCCTGCCCTGATTGTCGTCGGGGCGCAGGGTTTGGGCGGGTGGATCTGCGTATGGCTGGGGCGACTATCCTACCCCGTCTATCTCCTGCACTTTCCCATCTTCCGCATTGTCGGATTCGTCGTGAAGGGATATTTTCCCAACCCGTTCGCGCTCATCGCGCTGTCCATCGCGGCAACCGTGCTCGGCTCATGGCTCGCTTTGGTGCTCTACGATGAGCCGGTGCGCCGGAAGCTCAACAGAAAGATTGTCCATGCCCCATGACGTGATGAAGGAAGCTGTTTTGCGCGCGGCTTGGGGCGAACAATCGCAGCTCATCGCCCGATCATCGCCCCAGAATATGACGGCCGCGGAAATCATGATCTGTTCGGCAAGCTGATAGACGTCCTGGCGGGCTACGTGTTTTCAGAGGCGATCAGGACTTGCACCGGAACCGGCCTGTCCAAGCTTGCCTTTGCACTAAGGAATGGCTCGAACCGCCGCTGCTCGAGATGGAGCCAGAGCCCCGCTTCTATGAAACGCTGCTGGCCTTTCCTTCACGAGCGGCGATGGAGAATTTTTGAGTTAGACATCACGCGGCATGCCACTCGTCCCAATCCCGCCGCTGATCCACCCGAAACGCGCCATGCTGCGCGCCGCCTGAACGCCAAGCACCTTCTTCATTTCCAGCGGGTCAGTGACCTCTTCCCAGTCATCTTCGTTGAAGTCCTCGGTCATCAAAGGGCCTTCCTGCGATAGAGCTTGCCGCCGCGGACGATATACCGGCCGCCCGATGCGCCGCCGCTGCCCGGTTTGGGATGGCTCTGCGAGTAAGCCGGCACGCCCTTGAGCGCCGCCGAGTTGTCGAACCTCATTCCCAGCAATTCACGGGCCCGGTCGGGCCATTACCTTCAGAACAAAGTCCTTGATGGCGTTGACGTATGCAGGCGTTCCCGGCTCCGCTCCCAACGCCTTCGCATATTGTTCGGCGGGGCTTTCGCCTTGGTACACAACGGACGGGGCGCTCTTGGGATCGTATGAAACGAGGCTGCTCCCCATCTCGAAAACGGACGGCTTTTGAGGCATGTGCTCCGCTTCCCAGATCTTATCCTCACGCCCCTCGGATCGCTGTAGCTGGCGCTGGTGCTCCGCCATCTCCGCCTTCTGCTTCTCGGCCATTGCAGCGGCGTAGGTGCCCTCTTGCCCGTTGAATGCCTGCATCGCGTCGCCGATGGCGCCTAGCCACCACATATCCTTCTTGGGCTTTGGCTTTGCGGCATTCTCGGCGAGGGCCGACTGAACGCCAGACGCATAGTCAGGCAGCCCGAAGTTCCCGAGCAACCCACCGATTTGCGGCTGTGCCTGAAAGTAGCTCATTTCCCCTCCACGAGATGCGCGAGGCCGAGCTTGGCGTAATCAACCGTCTTGTCGCCGTCGATCAGCGGGCCAAGGGCGTGCGGAGCGATCCGCTCCACCTCGTCAACCATCAGTCCGGTGCGCGGCGCGCGGTCGATCGGGTCCCAGATGTAATTGTATGTGTAGAGCCCGAGCCCCCTATGCTCGCCTATCTTCTCTATGTCCCGCTTGAGGCGACGCTCCGACTTTGATGCGAAGGCGCTGGCGACGCTGCCGATGGCGCCGATCGCTGCCGGCCCCCATGGGGTTGTGCCCTTGGTAACATTATTGGCGCCGATGTAGCTCGCCGGCGGGATCATGCCGTACATTTTGCCCCCGTCGATAAGTTGGTTGATCGGCGCCTGTAGCCTCGCTTCTTCGATCATGCGCTGCACGGCGCCAAGATCGGCGGTTGTCCCTAGGTCGGCGCGTTCGCTGGCGCCCATGCTCTGCCCGATGTTCGCTGTGAGTCCGGCGGCCTGCAGGGCGCGTTGGTATGCCTGCTCCTGCGCTCCTGCGTTGTACCGCGATGCATCGGCGTCCATGCCGCCCTGCGTGAGCCTGAACTGATTTTGCGCGCCTGTGTTGAAGAAGTTCGTATCCTGACGGCGCGCCGCATCGAGATTGGAGAGCCCGGCGGCGGTGTTGAACGCCTGGTTCAGCAGATTGCCCTGAGTGCTCGCGCGGGCGCGGATGGCGTTATCCCCGAACTGCGCGCCCTCGACTCCCCAGCGAGAGCCGCCGAACGCGGCGCCTTTCGCTCCGGCCGCTTGCAACGCGGCTTGCCGGCGGCCGACATCGGTGTCGAAGTCCGCCATCGTCGCGTTCACCACATCCTTGGTGTACGGATTCATGTAATTGTCGAAGTTCGTGAGAAGGCTTTGCGATTGTGCCTGCCCCGCCTGCCCAATCTGCGGCGCCTGATAGGTCGAAGGACCCGCGCCGCCCGCGTTCTGCGCCATGCCCAGAGCCTGTTGAGACGGCGCCTGCCAGCCGCCAAGGTTCTGCGCGCCCGCAAATGCTTGCTCTTGAAGCGGCAATGCAGGCGCGACGTACCGAGACGGATCGGTGGCGAGGAAGTCCGAAACCTTGCCGGCATAACTGTTGAGGTTGGCGTTCATCGGCTCGTTGACGATCGGCGTCGTCTTCGACGTGGATTTGCTGGAAAAACTGCCCATTATAGTTCCTTGATCAAGGCGACTTTGTAGGTGTCGAAGCCAGATGGTTTCAGAAGCCGCTGCCAAGCATCGCGGCTGTCGATAAAAGCATGCTCGCACCCGTTGGCGCGGCCCCATTCCTCGGCGGCGGGGATGAGCGTTTCGGTGATCTCTTTGATTTTGCCGGTGGCATAGAGGCCGTGGACCGCCTTCGCGTCGGTCGGATAGATTTTGATCTCCGCCAGGATCGCCGCGTTCGTGCTCGAAAACAGTTTCGCGCGGCCGGCAAGGTAGAGGTGGTCCAGGTACTGGATCGTGTAGAATCGAGGATCCATCGCCTGCGCAAAGCCTGCGCGGAAGCGTAGATATTCGTCCATCATCTTTCGCCCGAAGGAATCGCGTCGAACGTCGGCTTCCCGAACCTCGCATAACCAGTCCCGGCCCATTCCAGCTCGGCTATCGCCGCGGTGAAGCGGGCATCCTTTTTCACCGTCGCCGTGGTGAGCGTGTACGGCCCCTTCGTCACGGCAGAGGATTGCGGATGTGCCCTGACATAGGCGGTCAGCGTCAGGTCGGCGGTCTGCCCCTTGAAGTCCGGCCGCACCCGCTGGACCTGAAGCGTCTGCTCGGCCTCGCTGAGATATTGCGCCGCGGACTTGATGCTCCAAGAAAGGCTGGAGCCATCGGCGGTGCTGCCATATTCGTGGTTGTGGACCGCGCCGGCCGGAGTGACCCCGATCGGATAGGAGAGCACCCCGGAATCGCAGAACGCGCTGCGGGCGAAGTCGGATTTGGACCAGAGCACGCCCTGTCCGCCGACCCTGAAGAACACCGCGCGGCTGTTTTCGGTCCCGTCCCGCCCATCGGGGTAGAATATCCATATCTCGCCGAACTTGGTGTTGCTCGAGAGCACGATCTTGTCGAGCTGGGCGTCTACCAGGTTGTCAGCGAATTCCTTCCAGATCGGGCAATCGATGACGATGGGTTTCGTGCCGTAGCCGCCCCACGCCCTCACCCTTTTGTCCCTGCCGACGAAATAGGCGATCCCGCCCATGATGCAGACCGCGTTCGGTCCGATGATGCCGCAATTCTCGTCCACCCGGTCGAACTGGTAGGTTTGCCCCGGATCGCCGACGTAGATCATCTGGTGAAGGTCTTTGTCGGTCCAGATGCCGAACACGTCGCCCACCTGCTCGGCAGCGACGATCTGGCCGCCGCCGTTCAGGATCTGCTCGCCGGCATTGTTGCTGGCGAGCGTGGCCCAGGCGGTCAGGTCCTCGAAGTCGCACCAGCGGATGCACAGCCCGTTATAGTTGGCCGAAATCTCCTCGTTGCAGCCGAACGCGATTGCCTGCCTGGTCTTGGAGTTGACTCGCATCATCGCGATCTGGTCGGGCGCCTGGGTGATCTCCTGGGCCAAGGTCCCGGTGTCGTTGCTCCACTGGTAGATCGTCTGGTAGCGCGGGCTTGCCAACAGCGTCTGGCCCCATGCGCCCAGCGACCATGTCCGCAGCTTGTATTGGCTCGGCGGAAACGAATAATAGCTGCGGCCATAGGTGCCGCGGCCATAGGCGAAGCCCTGGCTGCCGTTCGACGAGGAGCCGGCGGCAAGGCTAGAGGGCGTGATATCCGCCAAGGCACCATCGATGTAGACGTAGAGCTTGGAATGCGTACCGAACGCGATGTTCGCCTTGCCGGCGTTGTTCGTCCAGTTGAAGACGTTGCGGCAGCTCCCGGTAAGCGCCGCCGCGAAGGTCTTGGCATAGCCGCCCACGGTCTGCGGCCGATTGTCCTCCCAGCGCATGTTGGTGGCGGTCGCCCATGCGCCGGGGATGGAATAGATCGTGTCGTTGCTGTTCAGGCCCGGAGGCGGATCGAAGGCGATGCGCATCATCAGGCCGCCTTCATCGCCTCGATTTTGGCCCTTAGATCGGCCAGTTCAAGCATCAGGCCGCGGACCTGAACGACCGCCAAGCGATCATATTGAGTGTTCACTGGCGAGAGCTTTGCGCCAGGCTTCAGCTCTTTGTGCGTTTTCTCCTGGTAGCGGGTTTCATAGACCGGCTCCCCAGCATCGTCCGTCCCGACTTCACATTCATAGGGCTCGGGCTCCGCAACAGTGTCATAGTCGCTTTCGTGGTAGCCCCACTGTGCGAACCGAGGATCGACCTTTGCCACCCCCTCCGCTGAGACGCCGTACCACGACCATTTCTGGTTATCGCCCTCGCAATTCGATCGATACCAGATCGGCACGAGCGAAAGCGACTTGCGGGCTACCTCATCAGATACCGGCTCGATCTCGCGCTTGTAGACTTCCGATGAGGTCGATCGCTTCAAGGCGTTGTTCGCGCCCGTATCGATGTAGGCATTCGCCGCCGAGGCGGTCGTTGTGTGGGTGGCCAGCAGAATATCGACGCCATTGAATTCAATCATTTTGACGCCGGACGTAGGGGAGCCGGAAGCTGCGGCGTAGATCTGCGTCGTGAGCCCCTGCAGCGATATATTGAGATAGGCGGCCGTCGCGCGATTGACGGCCGCTATGAGGCCGGCGCTCGCAATGAACCTTGCTTCCAGCCCGCTACCGGAGGGAGCCAATGAGCTTCCTACAATCTGCACCCCGACTGCAGGCGAGAGGATCCCGCTAACGGCCGCTGTGCCGTTTATTGTCGTATTGCCGACTGTGAGAGCCGCAGCGCCGAAGTCAGGCCCTGATGTCGGATAGCAGTTGTTAGAGCCGTCGCAGAAAACCCATTTGACGAGAGTGGTCTTGATCGTTGCAGTCGTGCCCGAACCGGTCGTGATAATCACATCGCCCGAGCTGGCATTGCGAACCAGATAGTTCTTAGCGACGTTCGGGATCGTGATCGTGCCACCAGTGCCTCCAGTGACGTTGAGGACGCGCTTCCTCGCCTGATCCGAGGCGCCGTTGTTGTTGGTCAGGGTCAGCGGACCGGACAGCGCGAAGCCTTCCACGCCATCGAGCGATGCGTCTACCAGGTCGCTACCGCCTTGCGCGTTGAGCCGCGTTCCCCAGGTGTCGAGATATTGCCCCGGCTCCATCTTCTCGAGGCGGTTGCTGGTCGTATAGGTGTCGGCCATTTAGAGCGTTGCTCCTGTGTCGAGGCGGCGCCAGTTCGTCCCGTCGGACACTGCCACCATCGTGATAGAGGTCACGTAGACGATGCCGGCGCCCCAATCGGCTGCGGGCGGAAGGTCTGACGGCGTTGCGTATGGCTGGAGCTTGAGAGGCGTTGTCCGCGCCTCCTTGTCGGCTTCGACGATACGCTTGACGAGGCGGTGGACCGAGGCCGGAGCGTCGTCGGGAGCGCGGAGCCTCACCTTATTCTCGGTTGATTCTGAAGGCGGAGCGCGCCGTCCATGGCTCGTCGCCGGTGGAGCGAAGCGAGGACGCGCCCCTGCGGCGGGTTTCCTTGCGAAGGCGGCTCAGCGCCTCACCCTCGGCCGATGCGGAAAGCTGGACCGCCTCCATGTCGCGCCAGACGTCGCGGTAGAGCATGAACTTTGCCCGCGCGCAGATCAGATCCAGCGCCTCGGTGGTCCAGATGTTCGATGTTCCGTCCGAGGCCGGAATGCCCGCTGAAGCCAACCCGTACACGCCAAGCGCGTAGGTGGCATCCGGGATCGGCCAGAGCTGGATTGCGCCTTCGTTCTCGGCCCAGCTGCTCGGCAGCCCGGCTTCGGTGCGATACTCTATTGCGCTCAGATCGGCCGCGGTGAGCAGGCCGGAGAGATAGGAGACGGCATGCGGGTAACGAACCCCGGCCGGAAGCGCGATCGCCGCGATGCTCGCCGACGTGTTCGCCGCTCCCGAGGCGCGGTTGAACCAGAATTGTTCGGTGGAATAATATTCGATCGCCTGCGCGATCGCGGTGGTGAGCGCGGCTTCCGCCTCGCCGCCCGACGCAATGTCGTCCTTGTTGGTCTCGAGCCGGATGCGCGCCTTGAGTTCGCCGAGCGTCGCCATCAGCCGATCGCCTTGCGCTTGCGGCCGAACGAGGCGCGCTTCGTGCCGTCTGGATCATGAACACGCCGATGCGCGACTTTTGCCGGCGCGTCGGCCCAGCCGGCGGGTACGTCCTCGGCCCGCTCGAATGTCGCCGCGGCGCCGTGCGGGCCGTAATGCCATGCCGGCCAGGACGGCCATTTCCTATCCGCCATCGGGCCCCTCCTCCTGAACGAAAAGAGAAGGGCGCGAAACCGAAGCTCCGCGCCCTCCTGTCGTCAGCTTCAGTTGTTGTGCACGCGAGCCGCGAGCTGGGCGCGCAGCGTCTTGTAGCCGTAGAGGACATCGAGACGGCAAGGGAACTTGTCGTTGTTGATGTCATATTGGCGGACGATCCGCATGCTCACCCCGTCCATCACCTCGCGCTTCGCGAAGTCGACGCCGGAGGGCATCACCAGATCCGCGGTCGCGAACGCGAACGCCTCCTTCTGGTAGACCACCGACGTGCCGACCGCGGTCGAGGCGGTCCCGAGGAAGGTGATCGCACTGTTGTCGGCGGCCGAGCTCGACACATTCTGGGTCGCGCCCGTCGCCGCGATGCCGGGCGAGATCGGCCACGACGTGGTCGTCGCCCCCGATCCGACGACGAACTGCTGCAGCACGCCGGTCGATTGCTTCGTCTCCGGATGGACCGCATAGACGCCGGCGATCGTGAACACGTCGCCCTGCGCCGGCGCATTGGCGCCGGTGTCGACCGCGAGCGTCGATCCGGTCTGGGTGGCGCCGTTGGTCAGATAGGCGCCGTTCGATCCGCCGCGCGTGTGGCTTGGCCACATCGTGTTCTCGACGAAATCGAAGCCCGCGGCCCGGCCGACATAGCCTTCCTTATACTGCATGCCGATCGACTTGGCGTCTTGGAACAAGGTCTTGGTGTCCTTGACGATGTCGGCCATGTCGAGCGAGTTGAGGTTCGCCGTACGGTCGTTGGTCGGCGCCAGCGCGCGCTGCAGCAGCACGCGGGAATCGAGCACCTTGTTGTAGGTGGCGGCCGCGCCGCCGTTCCAGATCGACTGGTAGACGTCCTTGTACATCGCCATCGCATCGGCCTCGATATTGGCGGCGAGCACCGACATCGCCGGCTCGAGGATCCGCTTCGCGAAATCGTCGAGCGACATCGTCAGATCGACGGAGGTGAAGTTGAGGTCGACGCCTTTCTGCGTCGCGACCTGCAGTGTCACGCTCGACTCGCTCGTATCCTGCGCCGACAGTGTCGCGCCGGTTCGGACCGTATATTGGTTCGGCAGCCTTATCTTCAGGCTGTCGCCGATCTTCGCGCCCGACTTCGCGAAGCTGTCGTCATATTCGCGGACGATCGAGCCGATGAAGTTGAGCTTCTGGTGGAGGATTCGCAAAGCCTCCCTGGTGACGGCGGTCGCCGTCAGCAAATTGTTCGCCATTGGTGATTGCCCCTCCTTGGGGCGGGTGCGCCGCTCGGGCGCCTAGGGGGTGGTGATCAGCCCCGCTTGCGGAGCTGCTCGTTGCGCCGGCGCAGCCACTCGTCGGCGCTCAGGCGATCGTCGAGGCCGGGCTTCGGCGAAGCCCCTCCCACCTTGGCGGCGGGCCTGACGGCCTGGGCGGCGGCGTGCTTTTGCGCTTGACGCTGCTTCTTCTGATGCTCTTCCCACTGGAAAGCTGCGTGCAGGACCTTGACCAGGCGGGGATCGTCGATCCCGTCGAGATCGTCTTGCGAGAACCCGTAATGCCTTTGGCCGAAGTCGAGCAGCTTGGCTGCCGTTTGGGGTGACCAGTCCTTGAGGTCTCGCGCCAGCTCGGCCGCGCCCGTTTCGAGGCGTTTGGCCGACTCCTGCTGCTCCTTGAATGCGCGTTCCTGCCGAACGTGGCCAAGATGATGCGCCGTCTGCTGACGGGCGTCCTTCAATAGCTGGAATTGGGCGAAGGCCTTTTGCGCCTCGAACGGGTCGCCGTCGTGCCATGCATTCCAATCCACCTTGGCGTAGCGGGCGATCTGCCCGTCGATCAGGCTGAGGTTCGCCTGCGCCGAGATTTCCGCTTCGGAGGCATGCTGGACGGTCGTGCGCTCGGCCTCGAGGGCGCGGCGCGCGTCCGCCAGTTCCTGCGTCTTGCGGGTATAATCGGCCTGCATCATCAACTCGGGCTTGAGCCAGGCCGGGATCTTGGCGATCTTGCCGTCCCGCTCGATCTCGAGTTGCTCCGCCTCCATCTCGTCCGCGTCCGGTCCCTCCTCGTCGCCTTCGAGGGCGTCGATCGGGTTGCCGTCATCGTCGAGCATCGGCTCGGCGGCGCTGCCGCCGGTGTCGACTTCCGTTTCGGGCAGAGCTTCGCCGTCGACCGGATTGGTCGTTTCAATCTCGTCCATTGCTTCCTCTGGGATGCGCCCCGAATAGAGGGGCTAGGGTGCGCCGCTGCCCTCGGGCTTGGCGGCGAATATCTTCAGGGATCGCGTGTTCGGCGAAGCGCACGTTGGCATGGCCACGGTGCTAATGGCGCGCTGCGGGCTGTGCCATCGGCATGCGCTAGAGCATTGCGCGAAAAGGTGGGTACCGGCTTTTCGCAACGAGCAATGCGGCATCAAACGGTCATATGCGCGAAAAGGTGGGCACCGGCTTTTCGCAACGAGCAATGCGGTATCAAACGGTTATTGCGCGAAAAGGTGGGTACCGGCTTTTCGCAACGAGCAATGCGGGATCAAACGGTTATGGAGCAGGCTGTGATTCCATCCAATCGCAGCCTGCTCTGATCGTGAAACGGGCCGGCACCGGTTTAGAGCGATCCGGCAACAAAGAGGCGCGAAGCATTATGCGCTTCCTCACGGTGGCGTTGCTCGAGTTGAGGTGGAAGCTTGCGCTTAGTTGCGATCTTGCTCCACGCTTCAGGATTCAGCCTCGAACGATGCAGGTCTACGGCAGAACTTTGGTCTGGACCGATGTCAGCCACTTATCGTCATCGCCAAATTCCGCGACTTCGCGGTATGCCCACTCCTCGAACGCCTCCGAATAGGCCGGATCGGCATCGCGGCGCTTCACGAAGATCGTGAGCCGTGCGGCATCGGGACAGTTAAAGATGATCTCTACCTCGCCGAAAGCACATGGGTAATGGATAAGCGCGACGGCCCGAACCTCGTTGCGAGGCGATATGATCGCTCCGGCCATCTCGTCGCACGAGTGCGGACGGCAGCCCCATGCCAGCCGGTTGCCGTTCGGAAGATCGATCGGAGCCCTGGGATTGTTCATCCCGGCGATGGCCTGTTCCGCGATATCTCCTCCTTTCCAAAAATAAGTGCCATGGCCATTGCCCAGGAAAGCCGCGATCGGCTTGATGAGCAGCCCGAGCAATCCAAACCAGTTATCATCCTTCGTTGCCGGCGGTGCAGCGCCCAGAACGAGAAGGGCCGAAGCGATGATGGTTCCTCGCACGAGATCCCGCATGACGGCTCTCCTCGCCGGCACCCGCCGGAGCGAGAATATTACTTCAATTTGCCGTTTTGAATAGCGCTGTTCAGATGCTCGGCCTCTTCGCTTCTTCTCGGGCCATAGTGATCGCCGAAATTGTTGAGCTCGCGCTGGGCATCTCGCCACCGTCCGCTTGTGGCGTGCCCCCAGAATTTCGGGATGCTCGTCGCGGGATGGGGATATTGAAACCACAGATCGACCAGCACGGTTTTGGCCTCTTCAGGCAGATCTTCGAATTTCACCCCGCCCGTCGCTGATTTGTTGAAATTGGCGGCGGTGTCCAAATAGGCCCTGGTGCGGACCTTCTGATCCACCAGCGTCTGTTCGGCATCGGTTATCGCA
>JAQGLH010000379.1 GCA_028293005.1 Alphaproteobacteria bacterium | reverse complement strand
AGGCGATCAATATGCCGCCGTACAGCACCGCCTTGCGCTGCCCCAGATAGCGGTCCGCCAGATAACCGCCGAGCAACGGCGTGATATAGACCAGCGAGGTGTAGGCGCCGTAGATGAGGTTGGCCGGCCCGTCCTCGAACAACCAGTGCTTGGTCAGGTAGAAGATCAGCAGCGCGCGCATCCCGTAATAGGAAAAGCGCTCCCACATCTCGGCGAAGAACAGGATGTAGAGTCCCTTGGGGTGGCCGGCGAATTCGGGATTGCGCGTCACCGCGACGACCCCGCCGGTCGCGAGCAGCGCCAGCAGGGCGCCGACGGAGATGAAGAGGATGATCGTTTCAGTGGCCACACGCTGCTCCATGCGGTTTGCGCCGCGGCAGCGGCTGATTGCGCGGCAAACTAGGGGCCAAAGCCGGTCGCGGCAACGGTCGCGTGAAGCGGATTGTTGCCGCCGTCGCCGGCTGCTAGGCGTCCTTCCCGGCGCCGGCACCGGCCCGCTCTCGCGCTGCAGCAGGCGATCGCGTCGCGGGACGAGGCGCTGGCGGAAGAGCGGGCCGGTGCCGTTCTGCCCAGAAGGACCCGTCCATGTTAAACGATCGTTCCTCGCTCCTCGCCTTCCTCAAGACCCGCCGGTCGGGCAAGCCGCGCGAGCTGATCGCCCCGGGACCAAGCCCGGCCGAACTCCGCGAGATCATCGGGTTGGCATCGCGAACACCGGATCACGGCAAGCTCAATCCTTGGCGCTTCGTCCACATTCCCACCGAACGTCGCGCCGATTTCGCAGCGCTCGTCCAGCGTGCCTCGCTGGCGGAGGATCCCGATCCGGCGCCGGGCAGGATCGAGGCCAACGAGCAGTTTGCGCATCAGGCGCCCGAACTCATCGTCGTGCTCTTCTCGCCGGCCACCGGCACCAAGATCCCGCTGTGGGAGCAGGAGCTTTCGTGCGGGGCGGCGTGCATGAACCTGCTGATGGCGGCAGCGGCATTCGGCTATGCGGGCGGCTGGATCACCGGATGGCCGACCTATTCCGAAGCGATCCGCCGCGCGTTCGCCGACGACGACGAGAAGATCGCCGGCTTCTTCTTCATCGGCACGCCCGGCCGGCCGCTCGAGGAACGCCCCCGGCCGGCGTTCGAACAAGTCGCCTCGACCTGGAACCCGAACGGCCCGGCCACGCCATAGAGCGGCCTCTGGCCGAACCTTGACTGCGCTGCTGTATTAGGACAGCATGGCGGCGATGCGCCATGAAGAACGCCCTGTGTATCTGCGTCTGCGCGACACGATTGCCGCGATGATCCTCGACGGCGTCGTGCGGGACGGCGATCCGCTGCCTTCGGTGCGTTCGCTCGCCGCCGAGCATGGCGCCAATCCGCTCACCGTCGCCAAGGCCTATCACACTTTTCAGGAGGAGGGGTTGATCATCGTGCGGCGCGGGGTCGGCATGTTCGTCGCCCCCAGCGCGAGCGCGCGGCTGCGCACTGCCGAGCGCCGCGATTTTCTCGAGAACCGCTGGCCGGGAATCGCAGCGCAGATCCGCCGCCTCGATCTCGATCTCGACGATCTGGTGGAGCACGCGCTCGCCTGATCTTTGCGGGCGGATCCCCTCACGCGCTCGATCGAACCGCCACCCGCCGGAACAGCCCGTCGGCGGCGATCACTCCGCGGGCGCAGGCGTCAATTCGACCTTCGTGCTCCTGCGGCTCGGAATGTGACGGTCGACAATGAAGCTGCTGGCGATCACCACCAGCATCGCCAGCCCGGCGACCAGGAACAGCGCGTTGGGATTATTGTCGAAGCCGGTGAGCAGGTGCCCGCCGGCAAAGATCGAGATGATCATGCCGATCCGCGCGCAGGTGACCCCAAAACCGACGCCGGTCGCGCGACGGTCGATTGGATAAGCGGCGGTCATGTTCGCCGAAGCGACGCTGACCAGGGCGCCGCCGCCGCCGCCATAGCCGCCGAGCGCGGCAAGCAGGATGATCTTCGTCCAGCCATGCCCGGGCGCCGGGCTCCAGGCCAGCACGGCAGCGACCGTCGCCAGTGACACGATCATCAGGACGGCACAGCCGATATACATGATCAGCGTGCCGTAGCGGCGGACGAGTTCGCCGGCGCTGAGCCCGGCGATCACCGCGAGCAGGTTGAGCGCGAAGCTGCCCTCGATCGCGTCGCTGATGCGAAGGCCCGCGGTCGTCAGTATCACCGGCATCCAGCTCCCGAAGATGTAGATGGCGAAGGGGCCGGTCGAAATGAGCAACGCCAAGCCGACGTTGAGACGGAGAAGCTCCGGAACGAAGATCGACCTTCGCGGCCGAATGCCTTGCTGCTTCTGTTCTGCAGCCGCCGCGGCCAGGGTCGCGCTGTCGACCGGCAAGGGCGCGCGGATGATCCGGCGCCAATCCTTCTGAAGACGCTTCTCGCGCCCCTTGAGAACCGAGAATGTCGGGGATTCGGGGAGCCATAAGAACATGATGAATCCCAGAATCGCCGTCGCGACGCCGGCGATGATGAAGACTCCCCGCCAGCCGTATTCCGGCAGCAAGGTGATCGTTATGCCGGCGCCGACCATTCCTCCTGCCGGCGAGCCGACGGCCATGATCGCGATGACTCGGCTTTGCAGGCGGGGCGGCAGCCATTCGGCACACAGGACGAAGGCGTTCGGGACGATTGCGCCAAAACCGATGCCGCTTATCAGCCTGAACAAGGTCATCCATTCCTTGTTCGGAGAAAGGCCGCTGCCGATCGTCGCGATGCCGAAGACGATCAGGCTGCCGACGATCACGTTGCGCCGCCCGCTGCGGTCACCAAGCCAGCCGCCGACGGCGGCGCCGATCGCCATGCCGGCCATCGCGGCCGCGAGCGCCGTCGAGAACGCGGCTTGGGTGAGGCTCCACTCCTTGAGAATGAGCGGCGCCGCATAGGAGAGCAGCTTGGAGTCGAACCCGTCGAGGATCAGCGCGCTCAGCGTCAGCACGATCAGGAGCATTTGCCAGACGGTGACCCGGCGCCCATCGAGCGCCTCGGCGAGCGGCTTCACTCCAGTCGTCTTGTCTGTTCCCGAATGTGCCATGGTCAATACCGCCTTATCTTCGGCGGCCCCAGTACAGCGGAGACGCCGGACGCAAACAAACTTCCCCTGCCGGACGGTGCGCGCCGCGCGTTGCCGGCTTGGGAATGACGAGCCAAGGTCTTGATGGGAGAAGACAATCCAAAGCGTAGGAGACGGTTCGAAGGGCAGCGAGGACTTGGCGGCTGTGGACGGCTCCGCATAAGTCTCTTGAACCCCTCCATAAATTCTTTTCGCCGTGGCGGCCGATTATCGCATATTCAGGGTCTGGTAAAGCCGCGGGCTCGGGGGGACGAGAGTCGCGATTGCCGAGGTAGCGGTTCGATCGACTCGAAGGCGGCGCCGCGCTCGGCACGGCAACGAGGGTTAGGCGGGGACGAATTCAATATGGTCAGATCACAACCGGCGGCTGCAGCCCCTTGGGAAGCCGCCGTCCCGCTTTATCACCAGGTCTACCTTGTCCTGCTCGAGAGCATCCAGCGCGGCGAATATGGCGAGGGCGCCAAGATCCCGACCGAGATCGAGCTGTGCAAGATGTTCAACGTCTCGCGCATCACCATCCGGCGTGCGCTCGACGAGCTCGAGAACGACAAATGGATCACACGCGCGCAGGGCGTTGGCGCGTTCGTCAACAAGGTCGTTCCGATCCCGCCGGCGCCGCATACGATGGAGGATCTGTTCCAGCTCACCGACAGCTTTCGCACGATCTCCAACGCCAAGCTAGCGGGCTTCAGCTACGTCCTTCCACCGCCGATCGTGAAGAAGACGATGGATCTAGCGAACGACGAGAAGGTCCTCCAGACGATCAGGGTCCGCAGCTACAAGGGCACACCCTTCTTCTACCTGCGCATCTTCACTCGGGAAGAGCTCGGCAAGCAATTCACACGCAAGGATTTGGAGAAGGAATCCCTGCTTTGGCTGCTCCGCAAGCAGATCAAATTCTACTCGGCCGAGCAAGCTTTCAGCGCGATCCTGGGGGGCCCCGAGGCTGCCGAATATCTCGGAGTGCCGATCGGTTCGGCGCTGCTGCAGATCACCTGGGTCATCAAGGACGAACACGGCCTGGTGATCGAATATGTGGTCGGCGCTGCCCGGCCGGATATGTACCAGGTCCGCAATTCGCTCCAGCTCAAGCCCTAGCGCCCACTCGGTGGCACCCGCCGTGCTGAGGCTCGATGGACTGATCGACCGCACCAGCCTGAGCTGATTCCGCCCTTGCAACATCAGGATCAATCCGCGATGTTGTTATATTATTAGAACATCAGT
>JAQGLH010000329.1 GCA_028293005.1 Alphaproteobacteria bacterium | reverse complement strand
GTGCGGCGCAGCGCTTCGCGCAGCACCACGAACGCCTCCTCGGCGAGATCGTCGGCGGGGACGACATAATAAGGCTTCTCGAAATAGATCATGTCGATCTCGTTCGCGTCGACGAACTGGGTCAGCTCGAGCGTCTTCTTGCTCTCGAGCTTGACCGCCTCGAGCTCGTTGTCGTCGAGCAGCACGTAGCTGCCCTTCTCATATTGGAAGCCTTTGACGATCTCGTTGGCATCGACCGGTCCGACGCCAGGCACGACCTTCTCATATTTGACTCGTTGTCCGGTCGGCTCGTGGATCTGGTTGAACGCGACGGTGGCGCCGCTCTTGGTAGCCGAATAAATTTCGACCGGGATCGACACCAACGCGAGCCTGATCTGTCCCTTCCAATAGGGCCGTGCAGCCATTCACTTTCTCCACATTCGATTCGCACATTCGATTCGCACATTCGATTCGCTGGCGATTCAATCGACGGGGAGGGGAGTCGTTCCCCGATCGGTCGGCCGAAGGGATTGTCTCGGAAGGAATAGGCTTCTAAGCCGCGCCCCGAAGGCGCGACATCGCTTTTCTTCCGAGCATAGGGGTTTCTTTTGGCTGACAAGAAGTTGTTCGAGAATTTGCCGGAGCCGCAGCCCGACGCGCTGCTGGCGCTGATCGGCCTGTGCCGCGCAGATCCGCGCCCGACCAAGATCGACGTCGGGGTCGGCGTCTATCGCGACGCCGCTGGGGCGACGCCGATCCTGCGCTCGGTCAAAGCCGCCGAGAAGATCCTGATCGAGACTCAGGACACCAAGACTTATCTCGGCTCGGATGGCGACACGCGCTTCGTCGAGCTGATCAAGGAAGTGGCATTCGGCGACACGCTCGCGGCTGATCCGCGCCTCGTCGGGGTCCAGACCCCCGGCGGCTGCGGCGCGCTGCGCCTTGGCGCCGAGCTGCTCAAGTCGGCGGGCGCGACCCGCATCTTCCTCGGCCAGCCGACCTGGCCTAACCATGCGCCGCTGCTTGGGGTCGCGGGTCTCGCGACCGTCGATTACCCTTACTACGACAAGGACAATCGCACGGTCCGCTTCGACGAGATGATGAAGGCGCTCGACGGCGCCAGCGCAGGCGACATCGTGCTGCTGCACGGCTGCTGCCACAATCCGACCGGCGCCGACCTCAGCCTCGACCAATGGGACCAGCTGTCGCGCTTGGTCGCGGAGCGCGGCCTGATTCCGTTCATCGACCTCGCCTATCAGGGGCTCGGCAACGGCCTCGACGAAGACGCGGCCGGCACGCGCATGATGGTCGAGCGGGTCGAGCAGGCGCTGGTCGCGCAGAGCTGCGACAAGAATTTCGGCCTCTACCGCGAGCGTACCGGTGCGTTGTTCGTCAAGGCGCCGAGCGAAGCCAGCGCCAAAGCGGTCTACGGCAACCTGCTCTCGCTCGCGCGCACCAACTGGTCGATGCCGCCCGATCACGGCGCCGCCGTCGTCCGCATCATCCTCGACACGCCTGATCTGAGGACAGATTGGAACGCCGAGCTGACCGAGATGCTGGCGCGCATCCGCGGCCTTCGCGCGCGCCTCGCCGCGGCCGATCCACGCCTCGCCTATATCGACGAGCAGAACGGGATGTTCTCGATGCTGCCGCTGACGCCCGAGCAGGTGCTCGAGCTGCGCAAGGAAGAAGGCTTCTACATGGCGGGCAGCGGCCGGTTCAACGTCGCGGGCCTGTCCGACGAGAATGTCGATCGTTTCGCGAAAGCGGTGGCGGCCAAGCTTCCGGCGTAGCGTCTTCGGCGAACGGCGGAACAGCGGGATTCCGCGGTCGCGCGATGATGGTGATTGAGACAGGGGGCGCTCGAGCCTGCCGCGAAGCTCAGGATGGCGGTGCTACGGCTCCGGTCATCCTCCCCGCCATCCTGATCGCCACCGCGCCCGCCGACAGATCGGGTGATAGGAAGCGTACTTCCTTGCGGGCAAAATCGACCGAGACGCGGTCGAACAGCTTGAGCGCATCCATGCCGAGCAAAAGGGCGGGGCGGTCCTCCAGGTGCAGCTGCCGGAACGGCTGCACGTCGGCGAAGCCGATCGGCATGTTGCGGATGTCGACGCCCCCGATCGCCATCCGCTTGACTGCCGTATAGTCGACCAAGGTCATTCCACCGGTGACGCTGATCAGCTCGACCGGCTGCGTGGCGCGTAGCTTGTTCCTGGCGGCGAGCTTGCGGCGCAGCGCCCCGTTGCCGATCGTGATCTGCGATCCGGTGTCGAGCACGACCACGATCTTCTCGCCGTCGACGCTGGCCTGGGTGATCAGCAGCCGGCCATAAAGGCTCCGCGCGCTCACCACGATCGTGTTCGGATCACGGTCGTTGTCCCAACGTCGCGACGCGCGGATCGACATCGTCTTGCGCGCGAAATCGAACACCACGCGCTGCGACTGGAGGCTGTCGACGCCGAGCATTCCGGCCGCGCCGAGGTCGGCGGCGGCGAACGCCGGCGCCTGGAGATCCTTCATCGAATTCTTGCTCACCTTGAGCTCTGGGATCCGTGCGGTCGACACGAGCCCAGTCTCGGTCATGCTGTGCACCGTCACCTGGTCGCCGGGGATCAGCGCGAGCCTGCTGGCGAGTTCGCGAGAGATGACGGTCCGTTCGGCGCCGGTGTCGACGAGGAAGGCGTAGGGCCCCTGCCCGGAGATGCTGACCGGTACGGTCATTCGCGCCCCGTCGCCATGCGTGAACGCGAGCACGTCGGCCGTGTCCTCGGCCTGGCCGGCACTTGCCGGACGCGCGCTCGGCTGCGCCCCAAGCCAACTCGCGAGGCCCAAGCCAAGCGCGAGTCCCGCGGCTGCGCGACCGATGCTGACGCCGTGCAATGTCATCCGGAATCCCCGAAATTCCGGGACCAGTCTATGCTCCTCGCACGGGCCGGGCAAGCCGACTGCCGGCTGCGTAGCCGCCGGGCGAGCCGAGTGCCGGCTGCGGAGCAGCGGGGCGAGCCGAGTGCCGGCCGCGGCGCCGGTCATTCGTGGCGGAGCGCGTCGATCGGGTTGAGCGCC
>JAQGLH010000310.1 GCA_028293005.1 Alphaproteobacteria bacterium | reverse complement strand
GGCCCCGGCCAAGGGTGTCGATCTCACCGTCGTCTACGGCGTCAACCACGACAAGCTCGAGGCCGGGACGACGCTTGGCTGGGAACGCTATACCGGGCTCGAAGGGGTTCGCATCGGACTCGACCGGTTCGGCGCCTCGGCACCGGCCGAAGATCTTTTCAAGCGCTTCGGATTCACCGCCGAAGCGGTCGTGCCGCAGATCAAGGCGGCGTTAAACAAGATGGGAGATCAATGACATGGCAACCAGAGTTGCGATCAACGGATTCGGCCGGATCGGCCGCCTGGTGGCACGCGCCATCCTTGAAAACCCGGACTCGGGGCTCGAGCTGGTGGCGATCAACGATCTCGCCGATGCCAAGTCGAACGCCTTGCTGTTCAAGCGCGATTCGGTCCACGGCACCTATCGCGGCGAGGTCGCAGCCGACGGCAACGACCTGATCATCGACGGCAAGCGCATCCATGTCACCGCCGAGCGCGATCCGGCCAAGCTGCCGCACGGTGCGAACGGTATCGACGTTGCGCTCGAATGCACCGGCTTCTTCACCGATCGCGACAAAGCGGCTGCGCATCTCACCGCCGGCGCGCGCAAGGTGCTGATCTCTGCGCCCGCGAAGGGCGTCGACCTCACCGTCGTCTTTGGTGTCAACAACGACAAGCTCCAGTCGAACCACATCATCGTCTCGAACGCCTCGTGCACGACCAACTGCCTCGCCCCGGTCGCCAAGGTGATGAACGAGGTCGTCGGCATCGAGCGCGGGCTGATGACGACGATCCACAGCTACACCAACGACCAGAAGATCCTCGATCAGATCCACCCCGATCTGCGCCGGGCACGGGCCGCGGCGATGTCGATGATTCCGACCACGACCGGCGCCGCGCGCGCGGTCGGCGAGGTCTTGCCCGAGCTCAAGGGCAAGCTCGACGGATCGGCGATCCGCGTGCCGACGCCGAACGTCAGCCTGGTCGATCTGACCTTCGTGCCAAAGCGCGACACCGATGTCGCCGAAGTCAACGGCGCGCTCAAGGCGGCTTCCGAAAGCGGTCCGCTCAAGGGAATTCTCGCTTACACCGACGAGCCCCTGGTCTCGATCGACTTCAACCACAATCCGTCCAGCTCGACCGTCGACAGCCTGGAGACCGCAGTGCTCGAGGGCAAGCTCGTCCGCGTCGTCTCCTGGTACGATAATGAATGGGGCTTCTCGAACCGGATGGTCGACACCGCCGCGGCGATGGCCGCGCTCGGCTAGGAGAGCGGCCGGTGGCGCGATTCCTGACGCTTGACGACATTGGCGCCGACCTCGGTGATGTGAGGGGAAAGCGCGCCCTGGTGCGGGTCGACCTCAACGTGCCGATGGCCGACGGCGCGGTCACCGACGACACCCGGCTGCGCGCGACCATCCCGACTGTTACCGAGCTGTCGGATCGCGGCGCGATCGTGCTTTTGCTGTCGCATTTCGGCCGTCCCAACGGTGTGCGGCGGCCGGACATGTCGCTGGCGCTGGTGACTCGTCCCTATGGCGAGGCCCTCGGGCGGCCGGTGCGCTTCGTCGAGGACTGTCAGGGGCCGGGCGCCGAGGAGGCCGTCGCGACGATGGAGCCGGGCGCGATCGCGATCCTCGAGAACACCCGCTTCCATCCCGGCGAGGAAAAGAACGACCCGGCGCTGGCCGCGGCGATGGCCGAGCTTGGCGATTTCTACGTCAACGATGCCTTTTCGGCCGCGCACCGCGCGCATGCCTCGACCGAGGGGATCGCGCATCTGCTCCCGGCCTATGCCGGACGCGCGATGGAAGCCGAATTGAAGGCGCTCGAACGTGCGCTTGGCGACCCCGAACGACCGGTCGCGGCGGTGGTCGGCGGCGCCAAGGTGTCGAGCAAGCTTGACGTCTTGACGAACCTTGTGGCCAAGGTCGATCATCTGATCATCGGGGGCGGCATGGCGAACACCTTTCTGGCAGCGCGCGGCATCGACGTCGGCAAGTCGCTTTGCGAGCACGACCTGGGCGCGGCCGCGCTCGGGATACTCGACGTTGCGGAGCAGGCCAATTGCACGGTCCATCTTCCTTACGACGTCGTCGTTGCCAAGGAATTCGCCGCTTATCCGCCGACCAGGGTCGCCAACGTCCATGAAGTGGCGCCGGACGAGATGATCCTCGACATCGGTCCGGCCGCGACCGAGGCGCTCGCCGATGTGCTCAAGACATGCCGGACTTTGGTCTGGAACGGCCCGCTCGGCGCGTTCGAAACTGCGCCCTTCGATGCGGCGACGGTCGCGCTTGCGCGAACCGCGGCGGCGCTCACCCAGAGCGGATCCTTGATTTCCGTTGCCGGCGGTGGCGACACGGTCGCAGCGCTCAACCACGCCGGGGTGGCCGACGACTTCACCTTCGTCTCGACCGCCGGCGGCGCCTTCCTCGAATGGATGGAAGGCAAGGAGCTGCCCGGCGTCAAGGCGCTGCTGCGATGACCGCTCCCGCATTTTATCCGCCGGCGGCCGCATCGTCGTTGGTTTCCGGCCATGCTCCCCGCACCGGGTTCGGCGGCAGGTAAGCGCGATGGCCGCCACCCCCCGCGTTCAGCATATCTTCTCCACGCCCTTGCTGGTCGACCGGATCGATGATCCGATCTTCAACCTTGCGCTCGAGAAGGCGATCCTTGCTCGGCAAAGCCAGGATCCGGGGGTCAAGCGCTCGAACGTCGGCGGCTGGCATTCCGACCTCCAGCTGCTCGAGTGGGGCGGCGATCCGGCGCGACGCCTGTTCGATCACGTCATTGCGCTGGCGAACAAGAATACTGTTCACAGGAGCGGTGGCGACGTGGCGACCGACTGGCGGGTCGAGGGCTGGGCGAACGTCAGCCAGAACGGCGCCGCCAACTCGATGCACGTCCACGGCGGCTGTTACTGGTCCGCCGTATATTATGTCCGCATCGACGAGGGCAAAGGCGGCCAATTGGTCTTCTACGATCCGCGCATGCCGACGTTGGCGATGCATGCGCCGCATTTGCGGTTCCGCAACAGCAACGGCGAGCGGGAGGTCCGCGTCGGTCCGGTACCGGGGCTGCTCATCATCTTCCCATCCTGGCTGTCTCACGCGGTCGATCCCTGGTATGGCGAGGGCTTCAGGATTTCGATCGCGATCAACCTGACCGCGTTCCGCCACACCCTTCCCGCGCCCGCGTTGATGCCCACCAAACGAGTGGCTAAAGCGCAGGCAACTGCCCCAGCAAAGGATGAATGATGACGATCACTCCGGCCGTGAAAGCAATCCTGGCCAATTACGAGAGCGACAATCCGGGCACCAAGGCTAATCTCGCCCGTATCCTGATGCAGGGCCGGCTTGGCGGCACCGGGAAGATGATCATTCTCCCGGTCGACCAGGGTTTCGAGCACGGCCCGGCGCGCAGCTTCAGCGTCAATCCGGACGCTTATGATCCCCATTACCATTACCAGCTCGCGATCGACGCCG
>JAQGLH010000284.1 GCA_028293005.1 Alphaproteobacteria bacterium | reverse complement strand
AATATGGGCCGTCGCGCGCCGAGTGGATGACGAGCATGTTCCGCAACCTGTCGATCTATCCGAACCTGCACGTGCTCGATCAAATGGCGACCTTGTTCCGCGTCTTCCGGCCGATCGCGGTCGACCGGACCGAGATCACTTTCTACTGCGTCGCTCCCAACGGCGAGAGCGCCGCGGATCGCGCGCACCGTCTGCGCCAGTTCGAGGAATTCTTCATGGGCAGCGGCATGGGCACACCGGACGACAATGCCGAGTTCGAGGAATGCCAGGTCGGCGCCACGGGCACGGTGCCCGGCGAGAGCTTCATCTCGTTCGGGCTGCACAACCGCATCGAGGGCAATGACGACGTCGCGACCACGCTCGGCATCTCGCTCGAGAGCAGCGGGCGCCTCGGCTATGAAGGCTGCAGCATGAGCCAATTCGACGAATGGCTACGGCTGCTCAAGCGGAAACCGCCGCGCGTGCAAGGGTGAGCGCCGGCGTGCCGCAGACGATGGATTTCGCGACGTTCCAGACCTTGTCGGACGTGCTGTTCGACGAGGCCGCATTGCTCGACGAGCGGCGCTGGGACGATTGGCTCGACCTCTATTGCGACGATGCAGTGGTCTGGCTTCCGGCCTGGGACGACGAATTTGAGCTCACCGGCGATCCTGGCAACGAAGTCTCCTTGTTCTACGTGAACGGGAAGGCCGAGCTCTCCGATCGCGTCTGGCGCTGGTCGCAGGGCGATTCGCCGGCCTCGGTGCCGCTGCCCCGGACCAGCCACCTGGTCGGCAACATCCGTGTGCTCGAGCACCAGGGCGACCAGGCGATGCTCAGCGCGCGCTGGCACAATCAGATATTCCGCAAGGGAAGGACCTGGAGCTACGCCGGATCCTATCGCCACCGGCTGCGGCGCGAGCAGGGCCGTTGGCGGATCGCCGAGAAATATATCGTGCTGACCAACGACCTCATCGACACGGCGCTCGACCTCTACCACGTCTGAAGCACGGTCGCCCACGAGCGGCGCCATCTGCAGCGCCGCGACGTTCGCGCCCGGCCAAGCTGACGCGGCAAACCGCGTCGATCATCCATCTCGTTAAGTCTCTCGCGACCCATTGTCCTCGTTCGAGACGTTCGAATTCTTGGCCGCCGGCGCCGTATCTTGCGCCGAAATTGAATGATATTTCCTGGCCCTACGGCTGGAGCAAGCTCCTCGTGAATGGTGACCTGAGTTAATCGCAAGGGAGATGGTAAGAGTGGAAAACAACATGCAGGATCAAACGGCGGTCAATCCTTCGACGGTGATCGGTCCCGACATCAAGATCATCGGCAGCATCGAAGCTTCGGCGGACCTCATGGTCGAGGGCAGGATCGAGGGCGACGTTCGTTGCAGGAGCCTCATTCTCGGCGAGAACGGCAGCATCAAGGGCAAGATCTATTGCGAGCGCGCCCGCGTCTCGGGAACGGTCGATGGTTTGATCGATACTGGTGATCTCGGCATCGAAGCCACCGGCGTGGTGATGGGCGAAGCGAGCTACACGCGCCTGAAGGTCACGATCGGCGGCGTCGTCGAAGGCAATATGAAGTCCAAGGCGGCCCCCGAGCAGAAGCTCAAGCTGGTCGCCGGCGAGGCGCCGGCGCAGAAGCGCATCGTCATCGAATAAGCTTGATCTAGGATCCCGCCGATGCGCACGATCTGGAAGATGAGCAGCGCCGAACCCGCCGCCAATTATCCGGCCGAGCCTTTGGCGCAGCCTTCGGGCAAGTCGCCGGACGGCCTGCATCTTCCAATGCAGGCCGACGGTGCCCAGCCCGACTTCATGGTCGACGACGATGAAGATGACGGCTTCGACTGGAATTTCGAAAGCGCCGCGCCGCCCGCGCGGGTCACCCCCGATCCTCGTCCCGGCCCGAGCCTCAGCTTGAGCCCGGCGAGCGAGGCGGAGCAGTCGGTTTCGACGCCGGTCGGTGAGCCTGGGGCAGCGGTCTTGCTCGATCCCGGACCAATGCCCGAACCGGCCAGCCAGCCGGAGCTGCCAGAGGAGCCGGGACTAGTAGCGCAGCCGGAGCTGGTCGAGCAGCCCGGCCTCCCAGAGCCGGCCCAGGCGAGCGAAAAGAAAGTTCCGTCGTTGCAATGGCCGGCGGCGATGGCGCTGCTCGTTGCCGCGGTGGTGGTCCTATTGTTCTTCGCGAGGCAGTGGCTGGACGCGCCGCAGCCGGCGCCTGCGCCGGCCGTCGCCGACGAGGCGTTCGAGCCGACCGCCAGCTTCCCGCCTTCGCCGATGATCGAAACCGGGCCGATGCCGGCTGCACCGCTGGCGTCGCCATCGCTCAAGGCTGCTCCGCCCGCGCTTCCGGCCGCTCCGATCGATGTTCGGCGCGTTCCGGCGCCAAAGCAAAAGGCGGCCGAGGCTCGCCCACGGCGCGAACGTCAGCGGCCGCCACGGCGGCGCGCGCAGGCGCGGCAGCCGGTCGCAGCGCTGGTCGCTACGATCAGCTGCATCCTCCCCGGCGGCGAAGAGGTCCAGACCAGCTATCCCTCGTGCCGCGCACGGGGCGGCGTCATCTACCGGTGAACCCTCCACAAGCGATTTTGCGGGCGCGCGCCCCAGCCGCGCTGTGCGTCGTGCTTGGCGCGCTCTTGCTCGCCGCCTGTCAGGCAGGGCCGGCTTTCCAGGGCGGGCGGCCTTCGGCGGTGAGCAAGCCCAACCAGGCCTTCCTTCGGCGGCTCGGCGTCAGCGCGCTTCCGGCGCCGCGGCCGGCGTATGGCGCGGTCGATGGCTGCAGCTATCGCGCGGTCGGTAACGACATGCAGGGCAAGTACGGCAGCCGGACCTTCGAGCTCTCGGTGCGCCGGGCGAGGGACCGCTTGCTGGTCAGCATGACCAACGGCGGATTGACCTCGACGGCGCTGATTGGCCCGGATGGGAAATTGTTCGATTTCAACCTCGCCGGCGCCGGGCAGCCGCTCAACGCCGACACTTTTCCCGCTTACGCGAAGCGCAGAGCGGCAGCGCTGAAGCCGGTCGAGGGCGCCGACGGCCACGTCGTCAACGAGCTTGCGCTCTATTTCCCTCATTATTCCGCCGCTCAATTGGTCCCCGGCCAGGCGGCGGCAACGATCGCCGACGAGAACGACCGTCCGTGGGCGCGTTATGTCTATCGTGGCACGGCCGTTTACGAAGGACGGGCGGTGTTCGTGCTCGATCTGCTGCGCCGGTCGGCCGCGAAGCCGCAGCAGGGGGAGCGGACAATCGGGTTCAGCCTGGTTGATCGGCAACGCATGCTGCCGCTCCTGCTCATCCTCGAATCGACCCAGAAAATCCATTTGCGGCAGGTCCGCTGCCGCTAGCGGCGCGCACGGTTGCTTGGACGTTGTCACATCGCCTGCGAACTGCCATTCGGCGCTCCGAGGGAGAATGCGATGGCGGTGGCGAGCGTGACGGTGCTTCAAAACCGCAATCCTGCCCGAGATCCCGTTCAGACGGAGCGTTGCGGAGTCCTCGCCGATGATCCTCTTCCGGGCGAGCGCTGATGCGACACCCGCCTAACGCTCTCGACCGTGTGATGTTGAGACGCAAGAACCCGATGCCGGTCTGGGCGCAAATCGCCTGGCGTGCCGCGCTGGTGCTCGCGCTTTTGCTGCTCGCGGTAGCCGTCCATTGGTTCGAGCGCGACGGATTGAAGGACAGCCATGACGGACATCTAAGCTTCCTCGACGTGATCTATTTCACGATGATCAGCATCACGACCACCGGCTACGGCGACATCGTTCCGATCAGCAACAGCGCACGGATGTTCGATGCCTTTCTGGTGACACCGATCCGGATCTTCTTCGTGCTGATCTTCGTCGGCACCGCCTACACATTCATATTCCGGCGGACATGGGAAAGATGGCGCATGAAACGAATTCAAATGGCTCTCAGGGGACATGTCGTGGTCGCGGGCTTCGGCTCGTGCGGCGCGGAGGCGGTGGAGGAGCTGCTGGCTCGCGGTGCCCGCCCGGACGAGATCGTCGTTGTCGATCCCGATGAGGATGTTCTCGAGCAGGCTGCGGCGCTCGGCTGCCTCACGCTGGATGGCGACGCCACGCGCGACAAGACGCTGGAGGCGGTGCGGATCGCGGCCGCGAGCGCGATGATCGTCAGCGCCGGCCGCGACGACACCTCGATCCTGATCACACTGACCGCCCGCCATCTTGTGCCGAAGCTGCCGATCAGCGTCGCGGTGCGCAACGAGGACAACGAGCTGCTGGCGCGGCAGGCCGGCGCGACCACCGTGATCAATCCGGTAAGCTTTGCCGGCCTTCTGCTCGCCGGCTCGACCCACGGCACCCATATCGCCGACTATATCGCCGATCTCGCCTCCTCGAGCGGGCGGGTCCGTCTCTCCGAACGCGCGATCAGGCCGGAGGAATATGGCAAGCCGCTCTCGGCGTTGCGCGACGGCCTCGGCGTGCGGGTCTATCGCAACGGCGTTCCGCACGGCTTTTGGGAGCCCGAAGCGCAACGGCTGATGGAGGGCGACACCGTGGTCGAGATCCTGCCGACTTCGTCCAGCGAGCAGTTGATCCAATAATCAGCTGGGGCAGGGCGGTAGGCGCGGATCAAGCGGGCGATCGTGCGGCTTCGGCGCTGTTCCGCTCAATGCTTGTGCTGGGTCATCCGGTCGACCCAGGCGATGCCGATCGCCGACAGAATGAAGGCCATGTGGATCACCGTCTGCCACAAAATAGCCTGCTCGGTGATGCGCCCGGTGGGCTGGCCGAGCGCGCCCGCCTCGATGAACGTGCGGAGCAGGTGGATCGACGAGATGCCGATGATCGCCATCGCGAGCTTGACCTTGAGGACCCCCGCATTGACATGGCTCAGCCATTCGGGCTGGTCCGGATGCCCGGTCAGGCCGAGCCGCGAGACGAACGTCTCATAGCCACCCACGATCACCATCACGAGCAGGTTCGAGATCATCACCACGTCGATCAGGCCGAGCACGACCAGCATGATCTGCTGCTCGCTGAACTCCCAGCTGTGCACGACGAGATGGTTGAGTTCCTTGAGGAACAGGAACACGTAGACGCACTGCGCTACGATCAGCCCGAGATAGAGCGGGAGCTGGAGCCAGCGCGAGCTGAAGATTATCAGCGGCAGCGGTTTCAGTTTTGCGGGGGGGTCTGCGTACGCGGGATCGGAAGCCATCGCACGGCGCCATAGGGCGATCACGACACCCCGGCAACGCTCTCTTTACGATCGTGCGCTCTCACGGAAGCGCGTAGCCGACGGTGGCTTGTGCCACCAGCCGCTCGTCATCGCCCTGCCAGAGGCGGACGTCGACCGTTGCCAGCCGCCGCCCGAGCTTGAGCAGCCGGGCATCGGCGATCACCGGCTCGAGCTGACACGCACGGAGGAATGTGATCGACAGGCTGTTGGTCACCGCCATCGCCACAGGGCCGACATGCGCGAGCACGACGGCCCAGGCGGCGACATCCGCCAGCCCCATCAAGGTCGGTCCCGACACGATGTCGCCCGGCCGGATCATGTCGGCGGAAGGAGTGAGTCGCATCCGGACATGATCCGGAGCCACCGAGACGATTTCGCCGAACCCGGCGCGTGTTGCCGCCGGAAACGACTGGTCGATGAAGGCGGAAAGCGTCCAGGCGTCGAATTGCAGCTTAGGCTGAAAAGCGGGATCACTCACGGGCTTGGGTCCTGATTGAACACGGACGGCTGCGGCCGCCATAACAGCGGCCATGGCTGCCGATCCACCTTCGTCATCGTTCTTGGGGCGCTCCGGCCGGAGTTCCGACGGCTTCCTCGTCTAAAATGGCGCTAGGCGGGCATGTTCCCAATCAAGGTAAGCGCGGCGCTGATGGTGAGGCCGAGCAGGCAGAAGGATGCGATCAGGAAGAAGGTCAACCGCACCGTGATGCGGTTGACGGTCGCCTGGACCAGGCTGTGGATCACCCGCGCCGCGACATAGCCCCAGGCGAGCAGCAGGGTGATGCAATCGTCGCGGCCCATCAGCGCGAGGCTGAGCGCGATCGCGTAGAAGATCGTCGGCTGCTCCATCAGATGGTTGTAGTTGTGCGCCTTCCACTGGACGTGATCCTCGACCACGCCGTCGAGGCCGCCGCTACGCGAGCCGACGCGTCCCTTGATCGAGATGCCGGCGCGCTTGAGCGCCGGAAGGCGCGTGGCGTTCATCCAGGTCAACATCACCAGGCTCCAGGCGACGAGCGCGACGACGGGACCGAGTATCGGGCTGATCATGTAGGTTTCTCCTCCCCTGTTTGGAGGCAAGGTGCGCCAGTTGCGCCGGCACGTCCAGCGTGATCCGTCGCCGCAGATGGTGCGCATTGCCGCGCCATGAGTTAGGCGGTGAGAGCAGACAACGAGGGCGCATGGCGTGGCAGGGACGACGACGATGCCGCAGGTGACCGAGCAGAATCGCGACCGCATCAAATCGATGATCGGCGTGGCTGCGCTCCATGTCCTGCTCGGTTATGCGCTGATCAACGGTCTCGGGGTCAAGGTCGTGAGCCGCGTCGAGGAAAGCTTGACGCTCTTCGACGTCGTCGCGCCGCTGCCGCCTCCGCCTGCCAAAGTGGCTTCGCCGTCTCGCGCAGAGGTCGAACGGGCCCGCCCCAAGGATCCCGAAGGCGCGGCCTCGGCGGCCAACCTCAGGGACACACCGACCGAAATCGTCGCGCCGAAGCCGGAGATCCGCCTGCCGCCGCCGCCGCCGATCGTCGCCGCCCCTGCTGCCGGGGAGGGCAATGCGGCGGCCGCCGGTGCGGCCGACGTGCGCGGGCCCGGCACGGGCAGCGGCGGGCAGGGGACCGGGCTCGGCAGCGGATTGCGCGGCAATGGCACCGGCGGGGGCGACGGCGGCAGGGGTGCGCGCGCGCGCTGGGTGCGCGGGCGGATTTCCGAAACCGACTATCCGCGCAGGGCGTTTGAAGCCGGGGTCGGGGGGACGGTGTATCTGCGCTTCGTCGTGGCACCCGACGGCCGCGTCAGCGACTGTGCGGTGACGCGCTCGAGCGGCAGCGCCGAGCTCGACGCGACGACCTGCCGGCTGATCAAGCGCCGTTTCCACTATCGCCCCGCGCGCGATGCGCAAGGCAAAGCGATCGCCGACGTCGTTCGTGGTGAGCATGTCTGGGAGCTCGGGCCCGAGCCGCCGCCGATCGACGTCGAGCCGGAGCTGGTCGAACCCTATCGCTGACGCTGCCGGCGCACGAGCGCGCCTGCCTCAGCCGGCTTCGTCGTCGGTCGCCTGATTGTGCTCGCCGCCCGGGTCCGTCACACCGCCAAGCGCCACCGCAGCAGCATCACTCTCGTCGGAGCGGCTGATGTCGGCGAGCGACACGATCCCGACCAGGCGCTCGCCG
>JAQGLH010000281.1 GCA_028293005.1 Alphaproteobacteria bacterium | reverse complement strand
CTCGCGGATCTGGCGCAACGTCATCGAGCTGTTGCGCTGCAGGTCCCGCACCGCCTGGATCGCCTGCACATGCGTCTCGCCATAATCGGCGACGTTGGGTTTCGGCCGCGCCGGCTCGGGGATGAGGCCGTGGCGCAGGAAAACTCGAATGGTCTCCCGGTTGACCCCGGTGCGGCGCTCCAGATCACGCATTTTCATGCGACCAACCGTTAAATCACCACCCCCACAGCGGCAACCGCCGATCGAAAATCGGCGCGACCTGCTTGCGGTCGGACATAATGCGTATTATGTTTACGCAAAGCATATGGAGAGGCCCGTGATGGATTATGCGCGTTATTATCTGCCGGCCCTGATCCAACTCTGCGCCTATGCGAGTTTTCTGGTAGGCGGCGACTGGGTCTGGCTCGGCGTATCGACGCTTCCGATGCTCGGTATCATCGACACTCTGTTGCCCGACGACATGGCGCCGAGGCGCATGCGGCCGGGCCTGGTCTCGGACCTGCCGATCTGGTTGTCGACGATTCTCGCCGTCGGCCTCTATCCGATGGCCGCTCTGTGGGTCGCACGAAACCCCGAGATCACTGGCTGGCAATATGCCGGCGCCATATTGTCGCTCGCATGGCTGAGCGTCGTGCCGTTGGTTCCGTCGAGCCATGAGCTTTATCATGCCCGGGGCAGGCTTCGGCGCTTTGTCGGCCGTTATGCGCAGGTCTGCTACCTCGATTGTACCCGCGAGATCGCGCATGTCGTCGGGCACCATATCAATGTCGCGACCGAGCGGGACTTCGACACCGCGCCGCGGGGCATGACGCTGTATCCATTCACGGCCAAGGCAATCGTGACGAGCACGATCGAAGCGAACCAGACCGAGGCGGAGGCGCTTCGCAGGCAAGGCCATGCCCCCTGGGGCTGGCGGCACCGCATCTGGAAGGCGATCCTCGCTCAACTCGTCGTTCAATCGGCCATCTACCTGATCGGCGGCTGGCGTGCGAACGTGGTCGCGCTGGCCGCCATGGTGCTGGCGCGCTTCTGGGTCGAATCATTCAATTATTTTCAGCATTACGGGCTGATCCGGCTCCCCGGCGCGCCCATCCATCGGCGTCACGTGTGGAATCACCTCAGGCCCTTGTCCCGGATCATGGGTTTCGAGATCACCAATCATGCAGACCATCACACCGACAGCTTCGCGAAATTCCATCAGCTGGTGCCCGATCGGCAATGGCTGCCGATGCCCAGCGTATTCCTGTGCTTCTTCTCGGCGCTGATTCCGCCGCTGTGGCACAATATGATCATCAAACCCGCGCTCAAGCGCTGGGACAATGAGTTCGCGACGCCGGAAGAGCGCGCGCTCGCCCGCAAGCAGAACGAAGCTGCCGGCTGGCCGGACTGGTTCGACGACAAGGTGGAGAGCGGACGAGCCGTCGCCGCTTGATCTCGCCGCTCGGCCCCGCCGCAGGGATCGGCCGCAGGGATCGAACGCATGGTCACCCGCATTCCATTCCGGCCCATCTTCCGACCGCCGTCGCCGACCACAATCATCGGCCGCGACCAATGATCGCCGCCACTGAGGGGTGCCCAGGCCCGGCCCAAGCCAGGGGAGATAACCCAGGATTGGGCCGAACATGGACTTGCACCAGGCGTCCGACTACCTCACCGCATCCAATAATGAGGGAATCCCTTGAGGATGGCATCGCAGCATCGAGCCCCGATCGACGTTCCCAACCTTCGCGACCTTGGCGGCTTGCCGACGCAGGACGGAAGGCGGACGCGGCCCGGGCTCCTCTTCCGCGCGCCGGCGCTGACGATGCCCGACCAGCACGTCCAGCTGCGCGACCTGGCGCTGGCGACCGTCTGCGACCTGCGCAGCCATAGCGAACGGGGGCGGAACCCCAATCAGTGGTGCTTCGACAGCCCGATCGATCTCCTCGAACTCGATATCCTCCAGAATTTGAGAGGCACGGGCAAGATCTGGGAGCGTCTCCGCGCCGATCCGAGCGCGCGCACCGCGCGAGAGATCATGGTGTCGACCTATCGCGCCTTTCCGGAAGCGGCGGCCGCTCATCTCCGCAGCATCGTCGAAAGGATAGCCGAGGGCAGGCTGCCGATGCTGATCCATTGCACCGCGGGCAAGGATCGCACTGGTTTCGTCTGTGCAATGCTGCTGCTCGGATTGGGCGTCGAAATCGACGCCGTCATCGCCGATTACCTGATGAGCGATACGCGCATGGGCGAGCAAAGCCGGGAGGCGACGGCGGCGTTCGTCCGCTCGCACGTCGGCAGCGACATTCCCGAGGCGGCGCTGACCGTGATCCTCGGTGTCCGCCGCGAATTCCTCGATGCGAGCCTCGAGGAGATCGAGCAACGCTTCGGCTCCGTCGCGGCCTATCTCGAGTCCGCCGGCATCTCACCCGAGATGCTGTCGCGGGCAGCGGCGCGCTTGCTCAGCTGACGGCGGCGCCGGCTCGCCCGCCATTGCTGCTCCGCGATGCTGCTCCTAGGAAGACCGGCGAGATGATCTGCCGGAGAGCCTGATGTCCGACCCCGCGACACTGTCGCTTTCCGCCGAAGACCGAGCTTTGCTCGCGCGCATCGCCGAAGCGCTCGAGCGGGTGGCGCCGCCGCATCCGGTGCGTTCGGCCGATTTCGATGCCGCCGACGCGTTCGCCTGGCGCGGTGCCGAGGACCGGCTGATCGCGGTTCCCGACACGCGGCCGCTGCCGCTGGACCTTCTGGTCGGCATCGATCGGCAGAAGGCGGTGCTGCTCGCCAATACGTTGAGCTTCGCGCGCGCGCGGCCGGCCAACAACGCCTTGCTGTGGGGCGCGCGCGGGACCGGCAAGAGCTCGTTGGTCAAATCGGTCCACGCCGCGATCAACGCGCAGCAGAAGGAGGAAAGGCTGGCGCTGGTCGAGATCCAGCGCGACGAAATCCCGCGTCTCGCCGAACTGCTCGATCGCATGCGTCTCTCGCCGCGCCGCTTCATCCTGTTCTGCGACGATCTGTCGTTCGACGAGGGCGAATCGCAGTATAAGTCGCTCAAGGCCCTGCTCGAAGGCGGCGTCGAGGGACGGCCCGACAATGTTCTGTTCTACGCGACGTCGAACCGCCGCCATCTGCTCAGCCGGTCGATGATCGAGAACGAGCAATCGACCGCGATCAATCCCGGAGACGCGGTCGAGGAGAAGGTGTCGCTGTCGGATCGCTTCGGGCTGTGGATCGGCTTCCATGCCGTCGATCAGGAAACCTATCTGGCGATGGTTGCCGCCTATCTCGATGCGTACGAGATCGCGCTCGAGGAGGAAGAGTTGCGCCGACAGGCGCTGCAGTGGGCGATGGAGCGCGGCGCGCGCTCGGGCCGGGTCGCGTGGCAATATGTCCAGCAGGTGCGCGCGCGCCAGCCTGGCTGAAGCTTCCGCGTGTTCGCGAACAATCGAAAGAGCCGAGATATGCGAAAGGGGAGGACGGATGGCCCGTCCTCCCCTGTAATCGTCGCGTCGAGGCTTCTAGCGCTTCGAGAACTGGAAGCTGCGGCGGGCCTTGGCGCGGCCGTATTTCTTGCGCTCGACCACGCGCGGATCGCGGGTGAGGAAACCGGCCCGCTTGACCGCGGTGCGCAGCGTCGGCTCGAAGCGGGTCAGCGCCTGGCTGATGCCGTGCTTGACCGCGCCGGCCTGGCCCGAAAGGCCGCCGCCGGTCACGGTGCAGACGACGTCATACTGGCCCTGGCGCTCGGCGACGTCGAACACCTGGTTGATGACGAGGCGCAAGGTCGGGCGCGCGAAATAGACGGTCTGGTCGCGGCCATTGACCGTGATCTTGCCGGTGCCCGGCTTGAGCCAGACGCGCGCGACCGCGTCCTTGCGCCGGCCCGTCGCATAAGCGCGGCCATAGGCATCGAGCTGCTGCTCGCGCAGCGGAGCCTCGGGCTGCGGCGGAGGGGGCGGAGCGCCCGGCTCGGCCGAAGCGGGCACCGGAGCGGGAGCTTCGCCGCCGGCGAGCGCGGCCAGATCGGAAAGCGATTGACGGGTATCGGACATCAGGCACCCACCTTGTTCTTGCGGTTCATCGCCGCGACGTCGAGAGGTTGAGGACTTTGGCCGCCGTGCGGATGCTCGGTGCCGGCATAAAGGTGAAGCGCGCGCATCTGGTCGCGGCCGAGCGGGCCGCGCGGGATCATGCGCTCAACCGCCTTCTCAAGCACGCGCTCGGGGAAGCGGCCCTCGAGGATCTTGCCTGCGGTGATCGATTTGATGCCGCCGACGTAACCGGTGTGGCGGTAATAGATCTTGTCGGTGAGCTTGCGGCCGGTGAAGCGCACCTTATCCGCGTTGATCACCACGACATGGTCGCCCATGTCGACATGCGGGGTGTAGCTCGGCTTGTGCTTGCCGCGCAGGATGTTCGCGATGATCGAGGCAAGGCGCCCGACGACCAGGCCTTCGGCATCGATGAGATGCCATTTCTTCTCCACCTCAGCCGGCTTGGCCGGCTTGGTGGTCTTCATCAGCGCCTTCATGGCCTGGACCTCTTGTGAAATGAATCGCCGCGCTGGCAATGCCGGAGCGGCGTGGTGGCGGCGAATTGGCAGCCGATGCCTTGAAAGTCAAGCAAAAGCGGGCTTTTGACGAGTGGTAATATAATACCTTGAGCTTTATTGGCCGCTATTGCCGAGCACCCAGGCGCGATAGGGTTCGGGCGTGTCGGCGATCGCCCAGACGACCACGGCAGGCACCTCATAGCTGTGCAATTCGGTGATGCGGGCGATCAGCAGCGGCGCCTGGCCAGCGGTCGTCTTGAAGATAGCCGCGACTTCGTCGCTTTCCTCGACCTTCCCCTGCCAGCGATAGATCGAGCGGCAGGCGCCAAGGATGTTGACGCAGGCGGCGTGCCGTTCGTCGACGAGGCTGCGGCCGATGCGAAGCGCTTCCTCCTCGTCGGCGAAGACCGCGTATACCGAGACGATCTCCGTCACTGGACGCTCTCCTGGATCGGTGGGTGCACCTCGGCCGGTTGACGCTGGCCGAGGCGGTGCGCGGCGAACAGGATGGTCGCGAGCAGCACCACCGCCATCGCCTGGTGAGAGACGGCGATCCAGATCGCGACGCCGCTGAGCAGAGTGGCGACGCCGAGCCCGATCTGGAGCGTGACGGCCGCAACCAGCGCAGCCGCGGCAAGGCGGAGCCGGCGCTTCCACGCCGCGGCCGCGAGCAGCAGCACCGCAGCGGCGACGACGAACGCAAGCCAGCGGTGGACGAACTGGACGACGATCGGATTGTCGGCGAAATTCACCAGGAAGGGCTCGAGCATCGGCGTGCCCGAGGGGAAGAGCGCGTCGCCCATCAACGGCCAGCTGGCGAACGCAAAGCCGGCGTCGAGCCCGGCGACATAGGCGCCGAACATCAGCTGCAGCGCGAGCAGGGACAAAGTCCAGATCGCAAGCGTGGGCATCCGCGCCGGGCGTGCCGCGGGATCGCTCGCCGTTCGCCCGAGATCGAGCGCGATCCAGACCAAGGTCGAAAAGATCAGCAGGGCGGTGAGCAAATGGACGGCGAGGCGGATATGGCTGACGTCGGGCCGGTCGACCAGCCCCGAGGCGACCATCCACCAGCCGATAGCGCCCTGCAGGCCGCCGAGCGCGAGCAGGCCGGTCAGCCGCCAGCCATAGCCGGAAGGGATCGCGCGTCGCCAGGCGAACCACAGCAAGGGCAAAGCGAAGGCGAGGCCGATCACACGGCCGAGCAGCCGGTGGACATATTCCCAGAAGAAGATGTCCTTGAATTGCGGGAGGCTCATCCCGCTGTTGACCTTCTGATATTCGGGGGTCGCGCGATAATTGTCGAATTCGGCCTGCCATTGCGCTTCGTTAAGCGGCGGGATCGCGCCCGAGATCGGCTCCCACCGCGTCATCGACAGGCCCGATTCGGTGAGCCGCGTGATGCCGCCGACCACGACCATTAGAAAGACCAGCGCAGCCACTGCGAGCAGCCAGCGCGAGATCGCGCGCGGCTGCGGCGCCGCGTCGGACGATGTCTTGCTCTGCGCTTGCGAAGCCATGCCCGCGCTATGGCCCGGCGGGGCGGTGTTGCCAATCGCCAGATTGATCGGCGGCGCAGCACGAATTCGTCAAATGTAATGTTGTATCTTCTCGCTGTACGGCTTATGTGCGGACCCTGAGAAAGGCGATCTGAATGAACGCGAGAGCCGCGACGGCTGGAGGTTTGCTGGACCGGATGGCGATAGCCATGTCGGGCCTGTGTCTCGTCCATTGCCTCGCCACCTCGATCATCGTCGCGTTGCTCGCCTCGGCCGGCGGACTGCTTTTGTCGCCGGCGGTGCACGAGGTCGGCCTGACATTGGCGATCGCGATCGGCGCGATCTCGCTCGGGCGCGGCGTGCTCGACCACGGCTTCATGATGCCTTCCGCGGTCGGCGGGCTCGGCCTCGGCGTGATGGCCGGCGCGCTGACGCTTGCCCATGGTCCCACCGAAACCGCCTACACGATCATCGGTGTCGCGATCCTCGCGCTCGGCCACGACCTCAACCGCCGCGCGGTGGTCTGAATTCTCCTCGCGCGAGCGCGCATCGGTGCGGCGGCGGAACAATGTCGTCTGCGCTTGTTCCGGAGCGCCGAAATCCCTAGATCGGCAGGTGATGGCGCATGAACACCATAGCCACGCCGGAGAGGCCCTGACGCACGCCGCCCAAGCGACGATGGAGCGTTCCGGCGAACAATGGACAACGATGCGCGCCGCCATCTTCAAGGCCTTGGCGAGCTTCGACAAACCGGCCTCGGCTTACGACATCGCCGACCGGGTGTCGCAGGAGGAAGGACGGCGCGTCGCCGCCAACAGCGTCTACCGAATCCTCGACCTGTTCGTTGCCGCCAATCTTGCGCGCAGGGTCGAGAGCGCCAATGCCTATATCGCCAACGAGCACCCCGACTGCCTGCACGATTGCATCTTCCTGATCTGCGACAAATGCGGACAGACGATGCACATCGACAACGACAGCCTGGCGAGCGGCGTTCGCGCCGCCGCGCGGCTGGCCGGATTCAACCCCGATCGCCCGGTGATCGAGGTGCGCGGGCGCTGCAAGGATTGCGAAGCCGCGTGAGGGCCGCCGCCGGTCGGCGCTTCGTCCAAAACCCGATCATCGTTCGACACTCTCAGCGGATGCCGCTAGAATCGCCGCGGAAAGGATCATCATTGTCCGCATGACCGAGCCTCCCCCAACACCGCTTCTCGATACCATCGTCACACCCGAGGAATTGCGCCGGTTGCGGCCGGACCAGCTGCGCCAGCTCGCCGACGAATTGCGCTGGGAGACGATCTCGGCCGTCGCAGGGACGGGCGGGCATCTCGGCGCCGGGCTTGGTGTGGTCGAGCTCACCGTCGCGCTCCATTATGTGTTCGACACGCCGCGCGATCGGCTGATCTGGGATGTCGGCCATCAGGCCTATCCGCACAAGATCATCACCGGACGCCGCGATCGGATCGGAACGCTTCGCCAGGGCGGCGGCCTCTCCGGCTTCACCAGGCGCAGCGAGAGCGAAT
>JAQGLH010000244.1 GCA_028293005.1 Alphaproteobacteria bacterium | reverse complement strand
CGGCGTCGGATAGCGGTCACCCGCCGCCGCGCCTTTCGGGACGGCTTGCTCGATCGCGGCAATCTCCTGTTCGTCGAGCGTCACGTCGAGGCTGCCCAGCGCCTCGGCGAGGCGATCGCGGCGGCGGACGCCGACCAGCGGCACGATATCTTTTCCCTGTGCCGCGACCCACGCGATCGCGATCTGCGCGACGCTCGCACCTTTGGCGTCGGCGATGCCGCGCAGCGCCTCGACCAGCGCGAGATTGCGTTCGACATTGCCGTCCTGGAAGCGCGGGCTCATCGCCCTGAAATCGCCGGGGCCGGCTCGATCCCTGGTCCAATGGCCGCTGATCAGCCCGCGCGACAGCACGCCGTAAGCGGTGATGCCGATGCCGAGCTCACGCACCGTCGGCAGGATCCGTTCCTCGATGCCGCGCGAGATCAGCGAATATTCGATTTGGAGATCGCAGATCGGATGGATCGAAGCCGCGCGCCTGATCGTGTCCGGCCCTACCTCCGAAAGCCCGATGTGGCGGACGTAGCCGGCCTCGACCATCTCCGAAATCGCGCCGATCGTCTCCTCGATCGGCACATTCGGATCGAGCCGCGCCGGGCGGTAGATATCGATGTGATCGACGCCGAGCCGCTTGAGCGAATAAGCGAGGAAATTCTTGACCGCGACCGGCCGGCTGTCGTTGCCCGTCCAGCCCCCCGCCGGATCGCGCAACGCGCCGAACTTGACGCTGATCTGGACCGCATCGCGGCGGGCGCCCTTGAGCGCCTCGCCGATCAGCATCTCGTTGTCGCCGGTGGAGTAGAAATCGCCGGTGTCGATCAAGGTCACGCCGGCATCGAGCGCGGCATGGATGGTCGCGATGCTTTCGGACCGGTCCGCGCTTCCGTACATGCCAGTCGTCATGCCCATCGCGCCAAGGCCGATCGCGCTGACGCTTGGGCCGCTGGTCCCGAGTTGCACCGTCTTCATAGCCCGTCTCCCTGACCGGCCCCTAGACCCTCGCCCACTTCGGGGAGAGAGGGCAGGAAAAGGGGCAGTGGCGCAGCGCCTATATTAGCCGAGAGCGCTGCTTCGAACGCGAGAGCCGGTGGTCACCGAGCGTCCCCTCTCCCGAACCCCCAGGCCCTGCCGGGGGGCGGTGGGCTGGGTCGTACCGCGCCCACCGCCCCCCAAACCTGTTACCAGTTGGTGGCGCCGAAATGGCGCTCGAGCATCGGACGCATGATGTCCCAGCGCTCGAGCTGTGCCCAGTGGCCGGACTTGTCGAGCACGTAGAGCTCGGCGCGCTGGAGATGCTCGAGCAGGTAGAGGCTGGTGTCGAGCGGAACGATTCGATCCTGGCGGCCGTGGAAGATCAGCACTTCGTGCGGCATCTTGCCAAGCACCGACGGCGGCATGACAAGCGCTTCGATACCGGCATTCATCGAGCCGATCATCTTCGCCGCGACTTCCATCACCTTCGGATCGGTTGCGATCTTGAAGCGATCCTCGACGATCTTGTCCATGCCCACGAAATTGTCGGCGTCATAGGCGAAGCTGTGCATCATCTCGCGATAACGCGCCTTGCGCGGATCCGAGTAGAAGGACAGCAGCCGGACCAGCTCGGGCGTCCGCGGCGCGGGCGCGCCGATCGAACCCATCAGCGCGACCTGCAAGAAGCGCTCGGGCGCCTCGGCGAGCAATTGCAGCGTCAGCGCGCCGCCCATCGAGTTGCCGACGATGTGCGCCTTGTCGATGCCGAGCGTCTCCACCAGCCCGAGGATCTGTTCGACGCGGACGCCGATCCACGCCATGATATTGCTCGGGGTAGGATCGGGGATCACCGACTGGCCGAAGCCGATCAGATCGGGCGCCACGACATAGAAATGCTCCGCGAGATCGGGCATCACATGCCACCAGTTGGAGCCGGCATGCGCGCCGGGCCCTGCGCCATGGAGCAGCAGCACCGCCGGCTTACTCTCGTCTCCGCATAGCAGGGTATGCGAGGTCAATCCCCGCCCCTCTATCTTGCGCTCGGTGATCTCATATCTCGAGGCCATCTAATTCCCCTTCCTAATCTTGTCGGACCGTCGTCGGCATGGGCACCGGACTGAAATGCCCGCCCGCCGAACCCGGCCGTTTCGTTTCGCCATGTGTAGCGTGTTCACAGCATAGTGGCCGCTGTTCGGCACGGTAAAGCCCTTTTCGTGCGGCGGCATATGCCGCATTGAGCCGGTCTATTCATCATCGTGAATATCAATTCAGAACATTGAATAGATTCAGGGGTTGCGATAGACCGCAGTCGCCTGAGAAAAAGAGCCTCGTTCCGGCACCAGTCGCTGACAGGACGTCCGCGGGGCTGCAAAGTGATTTTGCAGGGATGACATTGGCCGCAACGGACTCGAGTCCATCGGCCGATCCTGTCCTGCGATTTTGAAACGTGGAATTGGAGAGCATGACCGCAACCGGCCTTGGCAAATTGTTCAACCCCCGCTCGGTCGCGATCATCGGCGCATCCGACGATCATACGCGGATCGGCGGCCGGTCGATCGGCTACATGCTCGAGCGCGGCTTTGCGGGGCCGATCTATCCGATCAACCCGAAGCGCGATCAGGTCCAGGGACTGAAAGCATTCGCCTCGGTCGCCGACCTGCCCGAGACGCCGGACGTCGCGATCGTCGCGATCCCGCAGGCTGGCGCGATCGCGGCGGTCGAGGCGCTCGCGAGGCGCGGCACCGCAGCGGCGATCGTCTTCACTTCGGGCTTCGCCGAAAGCGATGGCGGGGCGGCCCAAGACCAGCTCGTGGCTGCCGCCCGCGCGGGCGGGATGCGCATCCTCGGCCCCAATTGCCTCGGCATGTTCAGCACTGCGCCCGCTTTCTACGGTACCTTTTCGACAGTGCTCGAAACCGGCTTTCCCAAGCCGGGGCCGCTCGGCATCGTCAGCCAGTCCGGCGCGTTCGGAGCGCACATCGTCTATAGCGCGCGCGAGATGGGGCTCGGGATCGCCGCCGCGCTGACGACCGGCAACGAAGCCGAGTTGACGATGGGCGAGATCGTCGGCGAAATGGTTGCGCAGCCCGACATCGAGGTCATCGCCGTCTATTCGGAAGGGCTGAAGGAAGCGGACTCGCTGATCGCCGCGCTCAGCGCGGCGCGCGCCGCGAAGAAGCCGGTGGTGATGATGAAGGTCGGCCGCAGCGCCCTCGGCGCGGCGGCCGCGCAATCGCACACCGCCTCGCTCGCCAACGACGATGCGGTGATAGACGCGGTGCTCAAGGAGTTCGGCGTCGCGCGCGCAGCCAATCCCGAGGAGATGCTCGATATCGCCTCGCTTGCGATGCAGCGCGTCTATCCGGTGAGCAACAGCCTGGGGGTGTTCACGATCAGCGGCGGCGCCGGGGTGCTCGTCTCGGATGTCGCCGATTCGATTGGCCTGCCGATGCCGGCGATGCCCGAAGCGGCGCAGGCCAAGCTCAAGAAGCTGCTGCCCTTTTCGGCACCGCGCAATCCGGTCGACACCACCGCCCAGTTCATCAACGACATGCCGTTGTTCGGCCAGTTCGTCGAGACGATGGTCCAGGACGGGGGCTATCGCTCGATCCTCGGCTTCCTCTCCTACACCGCCGCGGTGCCGAGCATCGCCGAGCAGCTGCGCAGCGAGCTCGCCCGCGTGCGCGCCGACCATCCCGACCGGCTCTACGTGCTGTCCTTGCTCTGCTCGCCGGAGATGCGCGCGCGCTTCGAGACGGACGGGTTCAGCATCTTCGGCGACCCGGCGCGCGCGGTGGTCGCGATCGAGGCGATGGGACGCTATGGGGAAGCCTTCGCCAAACCCGTCGCCGGCGCTCCCCCGGCGCTTCCCCGGATCGAGCTGCCGGCAGCGACGCCGACCGAGAGCGACGCTAAAACCATCCTCTCCGCCGCCGGCATCGCCTGCGCTCCCGAACGGGCCTGCACGAGCGCCGAGGCAGCGGTCGCGGCGGCGGAGAAGCTCGGATTTCCGGTCGTGATGAAGATATTGTCGCGCGACATCGTTCACAAATCGGAGATCGGCGGAGTCGTGCTTGGCGTCTCGGACGCCGACGCGGTGCGCCGCACATTCGACCTGCTCGTGGAGCGTGCGCGCACGCATGCTCCCGATGCGGCAATCGAAGGTGTGCTCGTCGCGCGCCAGCTCGACGGCGGCGTCGAATGCATCATGGGCGTGCAGCAGGACCCGGTATTCGGGCCGGTCGCGATGTTCGGCCTCGGCGGCATCTTCGTCGAGATGCTCAGGGACACGGTACTGATGCGCTGCCCGTTCGGCGAGAATGTCGCCGAGGAATTGATCCGCTCGATCCGCGGCCTGCCGATGCTGACCGGAGTCCGCGGGCGCCCGCCGGTCGACATCAAGGCGCTCGCGCGCATGCTGTCGCAATTGTCGGCGTTCGCGGTCGCCGCCGGGCCGCGGCTGAAGTCGATCGATCTCAATCCGGTGCTGGCGATGCCCGAAGGCAAAGGCGCGTTCGCCGTCGACGCGGTGATCGAGGTCGAGAGCGGCTGATCCTGACGCGGCTTCAGCCGCGCGCTGTACCGTAGCCGGCGGCCGATATTGCGTCGGCGCTGCTGCGCACCGCCTTGCCGATCCGGCGCATGGCGTCGGCCGAATGCTGGCCGCTGAACATCGTCACCGACAGGCAGAAGCGAGCGCTGCCGGTACGATCGACGATCGCCGCGGCGACCGAGGACAGGCCACGCAGCAATTGATCGACGTCGGTCGAATAGCCGCGGCGGCGTGCCGCCTGGACCTGCGCGCGATAGGTGTCGAGCTTGGGCGGCTGCGCCCAGCGCACTGCAGCGAAGCGGCGGGCGATTTCCTCGTCCGCAAGATCCTGCGCGGCGGCGACGCAGCGGCCCATCGCTCCGGCGCCGAGCGGCAGGCGTTGGCCGATCGAGAGGTGGATGCGGGTCGCGGCTTCGGATTCGGCGAGATGCACGAGCATCAGCCGATCGCGGTTCGACACGCGCCACAATCCGACCGCGCTGCCATATTCCTCCGCGAGCATCGCCATCGCGCCTCCCGCGGCGCCGATCACCGCATCGCGCCGGGTCGCCGAATGCCCGAGATTGATCATTCCAAGCCCGAGCGTGTAGGTCTTGGCCTGATCGTCGAATAGGACGAGATCTTCGGCGACCAATGTCTTGAGGATATTGAAGCAGGAGCTCGGGCTGATCCCCACCGTTGCGGCGATCGCGGTCACGCCGCGCCCATCGCCGATCGAAGCGAGGTGGCGCAGCACCGCCACGGCCTGAACGACCGAAGTGACCAGCGGACGCTGGCCGGATATGGGAGCGCGAAGATTGGTCGGAGCCATGATGCGATTATCGCAATTCACGATCGTGAATGTCAATTCAGAATATTGAATATCGTTCGGGGTTCGTCTAGGCAGAATAGCAGCCAGGGAGATGCGGTGGTGGGAATGCTCGACAACAAGGTGGTCGCGGTGACCGGCGCCGGTGGCGGGATCGGCCGCGAGGTTGCATTGGCGTGCGCGCGCGAAGGCGCTGCGGTGGTCGTCAACGATTTCGGCACATCTTCGTCGGGCGAAGGCAAGGATTCCGGACCGGCATCGGCGGTGGTCGCGGAGATCGAGGCCGCGGGTGGCCGTGCGCTGGCCAACCTCGCCAGCGTCTCGGATCCCGACGGCGCCGCATCGATCGTCGCCGATGCAGTCAAGGCTTTCGGGCGGATCGACGCGGTGGTGAACAATGCCGGAATCCTTCGCGACCGCATCTTTCACAGGATGAGCGAGGCCGAGTGGCGCGCGGTGATCGACGTCCATCTCAATGGCAGCTTCTTCGTGTCGCAGGCCGCGGCGCCGCATTTCAAGGAGCAAGGCTTCGGATCGTTCATCCATTTCACCTCGACCTCGGGGCTGATCGGAAATTTCGGCCAAGCCAATTACGCCGCCGCGAAAATGGGCATCGTCGGCCTCTCGAACTCGATCGCGCTCGACATGCAGCGCTTCGGCATCCGATCGAACTGCATCGCCCCGTTCGCGTGGAGCCGGATGATCGGCACGATCCCGGCGGAGACCGACGACGAG
>JAQGLH010000242.1 GCA_028293005.1 Alphaproteobacteria bacterium | reverse complement strand
TTTCGGACGCGAGGGCCACAGCGTCGTCCCGTCGGCGCCGTTGGTGCCGCATAACGATCCGACCTTGATGTTCGTCAATGCGGGTATGGTGCCGTTCAAGAACGTCTTCACCGGGCTCGAGACGCGGTCCTATTCGACCGCGACGTCGAGCCAGAAGTGCGTCCGCGCAGGCGGCAAGCACAATGATCTCGACAACGTCGGCTACACCGCGCGGCATCACACCTTCTTCGAGATGCTCGGCAATTTCTCGTTCGGCGACTATTTCAAGGAACAGGCGATCGATCACGCCTGGACCTTGCTCACGAAGAATTGGGGCCTCGATCCCGAGCGGCTGACCGCGACCGTCTACCACACCGACGACGATGCCTATGACCTCTGGCGCAAGATCGCGGGACTGCCCGAATCACGAATCATCCGGATCCCGACCTCGGACAATTTCTGGGCGATGGGCGACACTGGCCCGTGCGGGCCCTGCTCGGAGATATTCTACGATCACGGCGCGCATATCCCCGGCGGCCCCCCGGGTTCGCCCGACGAGGACGGCGACCGGTTCGTCGAGATCTGGAACCTCGTCTTCATGCAGTATGAGCAGGTCGACCCGGCCACGCGCGTCGCCCTGCCGCATCCGTCGATCGACACCGGCATGGGCCTCGAGCGTATCGCCGCGGTCCTGCAGGGCGTTCACGACAATTACGAGACCGACACGTTCAAGGCGCTGATCGCGGCGAGCGGCGAGCTCACCAAGACCCCGACCCACGGCGCGCAGCAGGCGAGCCATCGCGTGATCGCCGATCATCTCCGCGCCGCAGGCTTCCTCGTCGCCGACGGCGTGCTGCCGGCGAACGAGGGCAGGGGCTATGTGCTGCGGCGGATCATGCGCCGCGCGATGCGTCACGCGCATCTGCTTGGCGCTCCCGAACCCTTGATGCACCGTCTCGTCCCCGCGCTGACCGCGGAGATGGGGGCCGCTTATCCCGAGCTGGTGCGGGCGCAGCCGTTGATCGAGGAGACGCTCAAGCTGGAGGAGATCCGTTTCCGCCAGACGCTCGACAAGGGGCTGCGGCTGCTCGACGAGGCGACCGCAGGAATGAAGGCCGGCGACACCTTGCCAGGCGACGTCGCCTTCCGCCTCTACGACACGTTCGGCTTCCCTTACGATCTCACCGAGGACGCTCTTCGCGCGCAGGATATCGGCCTCGACCGCGCCGGCTTCGATGCCGCCATGGCCGAGCAGAAGGCCGCGGCGCGCGCCGCCTGGAAGGGCTCGGGCGACAAGGCGTCCGACGATATCTGGTTCGACATCGCCGAGGAGCATGGCGCGACCGAATTCACCGGCTATGCCGGCCATGAGGGCGAGGGCCAGGTGCTTGCCCTGGTCAAAGACGGTAAGCGCGTCGCCCAGGCCGGTGCCGGCGAGGACGTGGTGGTGATCACCAACCAGACTCCGTTCTACGGCGAAAGCGGAGGCCAGGCCGGCGATGCCGGCCGGATCGGCAACGACGACGGGCTCGACGCCGAGGTGACCGACACGTCGAAGCCGCTCGGCCGCCTGCACGCGCATCGCGCCGCGATCCGAGCGGGCACGATCAAGGTCGGCGAGCCGGTGAGGCTGAACGTCGATGCGGCGCGTCGCGCCCACATCCGCGCCAATCATTCGGCGACCCACCTGCTCCACGCCGCGCTGCGCCATCGGCTCGGCTCGCACGTCACCCAAAAGGGCAGCCTCGTGGCGGCAGACCGGCTGCGGTTCGATTTCTCGCATCCCAAGGCGCTGACGCCCGAAGACATCGATGCGGTCGAAACCGAGGTGAACGCGCATATCCGCGAAAACGACGTCGTCACGACGCGGCTGATGACCCCGGACGAGGCGATCGCCGCGGGCGCGATGGCGCTGTTCGGCGAGAAATATGGCGACGAGGTGCGCGTCCTCGCGATGGGACGCGGCAGCGACGCAAGCTATTCGGTCGAATTGTGCGGCGGCACTCACGTCAACGCGCTCGGCGACATCGCGCTGTTCAAGATCGTCTCGGAAAGCGCGGTCGCCTCGGGGGTGCGCCGCATCGAGGCTCTGACCGGCGAAGCCGCGCGCAAATGGCTGACCGACCGCGAGGAGCGGCTCAAGCAGGCGGCCGCGACGCTCAAGTCGGCGCCCGAGGACGTTCCGGCGCGGGTCGCCGCCCTGATCGAGGATCGCCGCCGGCTCGAGCGCGAGCTCGCCGAGGCGAAGAAAGCGCTTGCGCTTGGCGGCGGCGGCACCGCGGCCCAGCCTCAGGCGAGCGAGACGGTCGGCGGCCACGGCTTCATCGGCCAGGTGATCGACGGGCTCGATCCGAAGGGCCTGCGCGGCCTCGTCGACGATGCCAAGAAGCGGGTCGGCTCGGGCGTTGTCGCGTTGGTTGCGGTCAACGACGGCCGCGCCAGCGTCGCCGTCGGGGTGACTGACGACCTGTCTGCAAGGCGCGACGCGGTCGATCTCGTCAAACGCGCCGTTGCTGCGCTCGGCGGGCAGGGCGGCGGCGGGCGTCGCGACATGGCGCAGGGCGGGGGTCCCGATGGGGCGAAGGCCGAACAGGCGTTGGTCGCAGTCCGCGAGGCGCTCGAAAGCGAGGCGATCGCGGCATAGAATTCCTTCCCGGTTCTCCGGGAGATGACCACGAGGCGGTGGACGAGTTCGCGCCGATGAGCCTCCACCACCACAGTTCGTGTGGTTCCCCTGTCTGCAAAAGCGGGGGAGGAAGGCGCTAAGGCGCCGGGACGTCGCCGGGTGCGCTGAGCCGCCGCCTCTGGAGTCGCGGCTCCTTCTCGATCTCGGCCAGCTTCATGATCTCCTTGCGCAGATCGGCCCGCTTCTCGTGGATCGACGCGATCACCGGTCCCATCGCGATGCCGAGATCGACCAGCACCGCTTCGGAAAGCTGCAGCGACGATTCGAGCGTCTCGGGCACCGCGTCGGTCGCGCCGGCGCGATAGAGCATCGCGGCATGATCGGCGTCGCGCGCCCGAGCGACGATCGTCAGCTCGGGGCAGGACCCGCGCACCCGCCGCGTCAGTCGTGCGGTCATCACCGGATCGTCCATCGTCAGCACCAGCGCGTTGGCGTGGCTGAGGTTGAGCCGATCGACGAATTCGGGCCGGGCGACATCGCCGAAGCTGACCACGAAGCCTTCGCGCCGCGCCGATACGACCGTGTCGATGTTCGAATCGATCGCGAGATAGCTGCGCCCGTGCGCCGCGAGCATCTCCGCGACCATCCGTCCGACCCGGCCGAAGCCGATGATGACGACGGTGGGTTCGTCGCCGCCCCCGTCGAGGTTGGGCGGCTCGGGCTCGGCGCGCCGATTGACGCGCCGCGCGGCGATCTGCCCAAGCTTGGCGAGCAACGGTGTGACGGTCAGGCCGATCGCAGTCACGATCTGCCAGAAAGCGGCCGTCTCGGCGCTGATCAGCTGCGCGGTGGTCGCGGCGCCGAGCACGATCAACGTGGTCTCGGACGGGGAGGACATCAGGACGCCGGTTTCCGCGGCGACTGCCGCGCGGGCACCGCCCAGCCGCAGCAGCCCGGCGGTGACGATCGCCTTGAGCAGCAGCACCCCGACCACGGCGAGCGCTATCTCGTCCCAATTGGCAAAGACGATCCGCAGATCGACGCTCATCCCGACCGTGATCAGGAAGATCCCGAGCGCAAGCCCGCGGAACGGCGCCGTGATCACCTCGACCTCGCTTCGATAGTCGGTCTCGGCGATCAATATCCCCGCGATCAGCGCGCCCATGATCGGTGACAGCCCGACCGCCGCCGTCGCAAGGCTCGCCATGATGACGACGACCAGGCTAGCCGCGAAGAACAGCTCGGGACTTTTGGTGCGCGCGGCTTGCGCGAACATGCCGGGCAGGAAGATGCGGCCGAGCACGAGCATCGCGGCGATCACGGCGCTTCCTAGCAAGACGGTTTGGACGATGCCGTTCCAGCCGTCCGACTGCGCGTAAGGCGCCATCGCTCCGAGCGCGAAGATGATCGGGACGATCGCGAGATCCTCGAACAGCAGCATCGCGAGCGCGGAGCGCCCGACGGGGCTGCTGGTGCCGACCAGTGGAAGGACCAAGGCGGTCGAGGACAGCGACAGCGCGAGGCCGAGGCCGATCGCGCCGCTCCATCCCTGGCCCATGACGTGGAGCATCGCGCCGATCAGCGCGGCGGAGACGAGCAATTCGGCCGCGCCGGTGCCGAACACCAGCCGCCGCATCGTCCACAGGCGACGGAACGACAGCTCGAGCCCGATCGAGAAGAGCAGGAGGATGATGCCGAACTCGGCGAACGGCTCGATCGCGTGCGGATTGGAGATGGTGATGTAGTTCAGCCAGGGATGATGGTCGGTCATCGCGCCCAGGCCTGCCGGGCCGACCAGCACCCCCACCAGGATGAACCCGATCACGGGGCTGATCCGCATCCGGGCGAAGGCGGGAATCACGATCCCGGCTGCACCCAGGATGACCAAGGCATCGCTGAGCCCGCTTGTCTGGAATCCGTTCGCCATATTGCCTTTATGCCGCTTTGCGCGCGAAAGTCAGCGGTGATGAGGCAAGAAACGCCAGATCTTCAGACTGATCTTTGCCCAGATCATCACACCGATCTTTGCATAGTCGGCGGCGGCCCTGCCGGCATGGTCGCCGGGCTCCTGTTCGCCCGTGCCGGCGTGCCGACGATCGTGCTCGAGAAGCACGAGGATTTCCTGCGCGATTTCCGAGGCGACACCGTCCATCCCTCGACCTTGAGGCTGCTCCACGAGTTGGGCTTGCTCGAGCGCTTCCTGAAGCGGCCGCACAACCGCATCTATGATATCAGGGCCTATATCGGTGACCGCCTGATCGAGGTCGCCGATTTCTCTCATTTCGACCCGCGCTGGAACTTCACCGCGCTGATGCCGCAATGGGATTTCCTTGATTTCATAGCCGACGAAGCGCGGGCTTATCCCCGCTTCCGCCTGCTGACGGAAGCTGAGGCGACCGGTCTGGTCCGCGAGCGGGGCAGGGTCGCCGGGATCGCCTACCGCCACGAGGGTGCGGAGCGCCGGATCGGCGCAAAGCTGGTGATCGCCGCCGACGGCCGCCGGTCATTGCTGCGCGAGGCGGCGCAGCTGCCGCTGCGAGAGCTCGGCGCGCCGATGGACGTCTTCTGGTTTCGCGTCCCCAAAGCGCCGACCTCCAAAAACGAGACCACCGGGATTTTCACGCGCGGCCGCATCATCGCGCTGATCGACCGCGGCGATTATTGGCAATGCGCCTACGTCTTTCCCAAAGGACAGGCCGAGGCGGTCCGGGCGCGCGGGCTCGACTCTTTTCGCCGTGACGTCGCGCAACGAGCACCGATGCTCGCGGTTGAGGTCGATGCGGTCGCAAGCTGGGACGAGGTCAAGCTGCTCACGGTCGGGCTCGACCGGCTCGAGCGCTGGCACGAGCCCGGGCTGCTGGTGATCGGCGATGCCGCGCATGCAATGTCCCCGATCGGCGGGGTCGGCATCAACGTCGCGATCCAGGATGCCGTCGCCGCCGCGAACTTGCTCGCCGGACCAATGGCGAACGGGGAAATGGTCGACCGCCTGCTCCATAAGGTGAGGGCGCGGCGGATGCTTCAGGTTCGCGCGATTCAGGCCTTTCAGAATGCCGCGCAGAAAAGGATCATCACGCCGCTGCTCGCCGGCGCCGGGCCGGTGAAGACGCCGCTGGCGCTGCGGCTGCTTGCGCGCTTCCCGCTACTCCGCCGCATTCCGGCGGCATTCCTCGGCTTCGGCATTCGGCCCGAGCACGTCCGTTCGCCGAAGGCCTGACAAAGGGAACGACGTCGTTGGGCGCGCGACGGTGGCGTCCCGCATTGGAGACGCCACCGTCGCTCACACTCAGGCGACAGCCATCGCCTGTTCGAGGTTCGACCGGACCGCCTCGAAGAATTGCTCTGTCGTCATCCAGCTCTGGTCGGGGCCGATCAGGATCGCGAGATCCTTGGTCATCTTGCCGCTCTCGACGGTCTCGATGCAGACGCGCTCGAGCGTTTCGGCGAAGCGGGTGACTTCGGGGGTGTCGTCGAACTTGCCGCGATATTTGAGCCCGCCGGTCCAGGCGAAGATCGACGCGATCGGGTTGGTCGAAGTCGCCTTGCCCGCCTGGTGCATGCGGTAATGGCGGGTGACGGTGCCGTGCGCCGCCTCGGCCTCGATCGTCTTGCCGTCGGGCGTCATCAGGACCGAGGTCATCAGCCCGAGCGAGCCGAAGCCCTGCGCGACCTGGTCGGACTGGACGTCGCCGTCGTAATTCTTGCAGGCCCAGACGAACTTGCCCGACCATTTGAGTGCCGATGCGACCATGTCGTCGATCAGGCGATGCTCATAGACGATGCCGGCCGCGTCGAACTGCGTCTTGAACTCGGCGTTGAACACTTCCTCGAACAGATCCTTGAAGCGACCGTCATAGGCTTTGAGGATCGTGTTCTTGGTCGAAAGATAGACCGGCCAACCGCGTGCGAGGCCGTAATTGAAGCTCGCGCGGGCGAAGTCGCGGATCGAATCGTCGAGATTGTACATGCCCATCGCGACGCCAGAGCCCGGGAAGTCGAACACTTCCTCCTCGATCCGCTCGCCATTCTCGCCTTCCCAGACCATGCGCAGCTTGCCGGGGCCGGGAACGCGG
>JAQGLH010000240.1 GCA_028293005.1 Alphaproteobacteria bacterium | reverse complement strand
GCCTCGAATACCGGCGGTTTATCGTCCTGCATGTCCTTGGAATAAGCGAGCGGAAGGCCTTTCATCGTCACGGTCAGCGCGGTCATAGCGCCGACGATGCGGCCGGCGTGGCCACGTACCAGCTCGGCGGCGTCCGGGTTGCGTTTTTGCGGCATGATCGACGAGCCGGTCGAATATTCATCGGGCAGGCTGACGAAGCCGAACATCTGGCTCGCCCAGATTATAAACTCTTCGGCCAGGCGCGACAGGTGGAGCGCGCATTGGGTCGCGGCCATCAGATAGTCGAGCGCGAAATCGCGATCGGACACCGCGTCGAGCGAATTGGCGGTCGGGCGGTCGAAGCCCAGCGCCTTGGCGGTTGCTTCGCGGTCGATCGGAAAGCCGGTGCCGGCGAGCGCGGCCGAGCCGAGCGGCGCTTCGTTGAGCCGGGCGCGTGCCGCCGCGAAACGCGCACGATCGCGGCGGAGCATCTCGTAATAGGCCATCAAATGGTGGCCGAGCGTGACCGGCTGCGCGGTCTGGAGGTGGGTGAAGCCCGGCATCACGTCCGCGGCATGCTCGCCGGCCCGATCGACGAGCGCGCGCTGCAGGCCGGCAAGTGCGCCATCGACCTCGTCGATCGCGCCCCGCACCCACAAGCGGAAGTCGGTCGCGACCTGATCGTTGCGCGAGCGGGCGGTGTGCAGCCGGCCGGCCGCCGGGCCGATCAGCTCCGCCAGCCGATGCTCGACATGCATGTGGATGTCCTCAAGCGCCTGGTCCTCGGGAACGCCGTTAGCTTCATATTCGGCGGCGATGCGGCGCAGGCCGCCGGCGATCGCCGCAGCATCCTCTGGCTCGATGATGCCTTGATCGGCAAGCATCGCGGAATGGGCAAGCGAAGCCTCGATATCCTCGCGCCAGAACCTTTTGTCGAAGCTGATCGAGGCGTTGATCTCGCGCATGATCGCCGACGGGCCCGCGGCGAAGCGGCCGCCCCACATCCGGTTCGACTTTTCGCCGTCGCTGCTAATCTTTATTCTCCTCCATCCCCTGCCAGCCGCGGTAAGGAAAAGGGCGTCGGCGCGCAAGATTGCGCCCGGTCAGCCCTCGCCGGCTTGGCGCACCGCGCCGGTCGCCTGCTTCGCTCCGGTGAGGAGGCGTGGAAAGAAGCGAGCGAGGAGGAGGAGCAAGGTCGGCATCGCCAGCGTGTTCCACACGTCCTTGGCGCTCTCGGCAAGCTGCCACGCGTGCTGCGCCTCCGGCCAGGGGTCGTAATGAAGATCGTAAGCTTCGTTAGCGAGCACGGCGATCAGGACGACCAGCCAGGGCAGCGGACTTCGTAGCGACCGCCGCAGGATCAGCGCGGCAAGGAGCTGGACGAGAATGCCTGCGTGGACGTGGAGCGCGTCCATATCCAGGCCGCTCGCTGCGACCAGCCAAACCTTCAAGTCGAAATAACTCATCCGCCGCCCTCGGGCGCGAGCAAGGCTCGGCGCGCTGCCGGCGCTCGTCACGCCAGCGACGCTTTGGCCAATTAGCGTCATCAAAGAAAGACTTATGATCGGGCGAGCACGCATTCCAGGTGGAACTGGTCGGCGCGCTTGGCGTATAGAGACATTGCGCCGCCGGGAGGCAGCAGGTAGGATCGCTCCGCCTCGGATCAGCGCCAGGTTCGCTTGCACTCGCTGCCGCGCGGAATTGCAACTGGGGCTAGCCTTGCCGGGTTTGAGGCGCGTGTAGGTGGCGAGAACGCTGGATGGGTTTGTTTAAAAGGATATCGCGCGGCTTGATGGCCGCGGACGCTGGCGCTCCCCGGGGGGCGGCCGGTGCGCGCGCCTATGCGATCGGGGATATCCACGGCCGTCTCGATCTGCTCGATCTTCTGTTGCGTCGCATCGACGAGGACAGGGCCGCGCGGCCGACGAAGAAGAGTTTCATCATCTTCCTGGGCGACCTGATCGATCGCGGGCCCGATTCGGCCGGGGTCGTCGAGCGGCTGCGCCAGTACAGGCCGTCCGGAGCGCGCGCGGTCTTCCTTGGCGGCAATCACGAGGAGGTGCTGCTTCGCATCCTCGCGGGTGAGAAGAATATTCTCGCCAGCTGGCTCAAATTCGGCGGTGCTGAATGTCTCGAAAGCTACGGCGTCGACGCCGAGGCGCTCCGCCATCGCGAAGAAGGTGAAGCGATCAGGCTGCTTCAGGCGAACATTCCGATGGAGCACCGGCAGTTCCTCGAAAGTTTCGCAGATACGTTTCGATTCGGCGACTATTTGTTCGTGCACGCCGGGATCCGCCCTGGTGTCGCGATCGATGCGCAGGACAAATCCGATCTGCGCTGGATCAGGGAGCCGTTCCTGACCGACGCGAAGGAGCATGGCTGCGTCGTCGTCCATGGCCATACGATTGTCGAGAAGGTCGAGGAACGGCGCAACCGCATCGGCATCGATACCGGCGCCTATCAGAGCGGTGTGTTGACGGCGCTCGCGATCGAGGATGCCCAGCGGTGGTTTCTTGCCACCGCCGCGGGAGAGGGACAATCGCTGGGCTGCGTGTCCGCCGCGGCTTGATGCGCCGGCCGGGGTGCGAGTGGCAATCTGGTTCAGGACGGGGTAATCTTGTCTTGGCGAGACTGACAGACATTCTTAAGGGGAACCACATGCTTAATCGTGACGGAGACTTGTCCCTGTGATTGTGGCGAAGGGAATGCGCGCTTCCGTGCACCTCGCGAAGGCCGTCGTCGTCATTGCGGCCGCAGCCAGCCTGCTGCTGCTGGCGGGCTGCTTCCAGGGCACGCGCGGCGGCCCGGTCCCCTACGATGTTGCAAACTTCGGACGGCCGGACAGCCCGGTGATCTTGAATGCCGATGCGGACTATAAGATTGCTCCGATGGACACGGTGCGGGTCAGCGTGTTCCAGGTTGGCGATCTTTCAGGTGACTTCGAGGTCGACCTGATGGGTAATATCACCTTGCCCCTCGCCGGCACGATCAGGGCAGCCGATCTGACCACGACCCAGCTCGACAAGGTGATCACGGCGAAGCTTTCGGAGAAATATCTTCAGGATCCCGACGTGGCCGTGGCGCTGAGATCGTCGGCGCGCCGGAACGTTACGATCGACGGTGCCGTGAACTCCCCCGGACAGCTTCCGCTCAACGGCCCGACGACGTTGATCCAGGCGCTGGCGATGGCGCGAGGGCTGAGTGGCGAGGCCAATCCGCACCGGATCGCAATCTTCCGGCAGATCGAAGGCAAGAGGATGGGGGCAGCGTTCGACATCAACTCGATTCGCAAGGGCAAGATGGCAGATCCGCAAGTCTATGCCGGCGACATCATCATCGTCGATGGCTCGAACATCCGCTCGATTTACAATCAATTCATGATGTCGCTGCCGATTCTCGGTGTGTTCAATCCCATTCTTGGTCTTTATTGATCAGGCGTCTGCAGCGCTTCAATCGTTTGAAAGGCCTTAGCTTTATTTATGAGCAAGAATGAGCTTCAGCCCGCGGGGGGAACTCCCGTCTGGCCGCTGGCGGCCCAGCATGGGGGCGATCTGACGCTTTCTCCGCAATGGGCGCCGCCGCCGCGTGCGCCCGGACTGATCGACCTCAATGTCGCGACGCTGTGGAGGATCGTCTCGGAATGGCGCTGGCTCATCATCGGGTCGGTCGGGGTGGCGCTCGCGGGTGCGATCATCATCACGCTGCTGACGCGGCCTTTGTACCACGCCTCGGCCACGCTCGAGCTCAACCCACCGACGGTCGAAGCATTCGAGGATTCGAAGGGCCGAACCACGACGCCGAACGACAGCGACTTTCTTGCCACCCAATATGGCCTCCTGCGCAGCCGCACGCTTGCCGAGCGTGTCGCGCAGGAACTGAACCTCGCGTCGAACAAGGATTTTCTCGACTCGGACGCGGACCGTGGAACGCGGCAGAAGATCGCCGCAGGCATATTAAGCGGCAATTTGTCGGTCGATCCGAGCCCGGGAAGCCGGCTTGTCAGGATCGGTTACTCATCGCCTTCGCCAACGCTTGCGGCACGGATCACCAACGGCTTCGCCGACAGCTTCATCAACACCAATCTGGAGCGGCGTTACGAGGCCACCTCTTATGCTCGCCAGTTCCTGCAGGGCCAGATCACCAAGGTGAAAAGGGAGCTCGAACGCTCCGAACGTATATTGACAGCCTATGCCCAACAGCAAGGGATCGTGAGCACTGCCAAGGAAGCGGCGATGATCGGCGGAGACGCGAGCTCGCTCACCGGCGAAACCATGATCGCGCTGAACAGCGCGCTCGCCGAAGTGGAGGCGAAGCGGATCGCCGCGCAGGAGGGCTATCGACAGATTCGCAACAAGAACAATACCGCCGAGGTGGCGTCGAGCACCGGGATGTACCGCAACCAGCGCGCCCAGCTCGAGGCGGAATATCAATCGAAGCTCGCCTCGTTCAAGCCCGACTATCCGGACATGGTGCGGCTGCGCAGCCGGATCGATTCGCTCGGTGAATTGATGGAAGAGGAGAAGGGCACCGTCGCAAGCGGCAGGACGGTCAGCGCGCTCGCGGAATTCAAGATGATGGCCGGTGCCGAAAAAAGGCTCAATGCGCGCGTCAAGGAGCTCAAGGGTGAGGTGCTGGGCCTGCGCAACCGCAACATCCGCTACAATATCCTTCAGCGCGAAGTCGATACCAACCGTTCACTCTACGACGCGCTGCTGCAGCGTTATAAGGAAATCGGTGTCGCCGGCGGGATCGGGACCAACCAGGTTTCGGTCGTCGATCGCGCCGAACCGCCCGGCGGTCCCTCGAGCCCGAGCCTTCCGCTGAATCTCGCAATCGGCCTCGCGCTCGGACTGATCGGGGGCGTCGGCGGAGCGCTCGGCATCGAGTTCGTCAACGATGTGATCAAGACTCCCGACGATGTTCGCGACAAGCTGCGCCTGACGCCGCTCGGGACGATCCCCCGCAAGCAGGGGGA
>JAQGLH010000193.1 GCA_028293005.1 Alphaproteobacteria bacterium | reverse complement strand
CATTCGCCATCGCGACCCCGCTCGGCTACTGGCTGCATTCGGATTTCACCTTCCAGGACTCGGTTTCGCTTCGCCGTTTCCTTCGCTTTACGGCCGGGGTGGCGACCGGCTTCCCAATCTCGCTGCTGACGATGGCGATCTTGTGCAGCGGCCTCGGCGTGCCGGTCATCATTGCCGCTCCGTTCGCCACTGTGGTTCTGTTCATCTGGAATTATGCCTCGGCGCATTGGGCAATTCTCGGCAAGCTTCGCTTGCGAAGCTGACCTCGCCTCTTCCTGGCGAATGCGACCCCTAGTGGCGTGCGAGGAAGGTGCCGGCTTCGAAAAACGAGGCCGGGCTCTTCGCGCACTAGGGCTTGCGGGCGATGATCCGCAACGCCGAAGGCTTTCGGGTCAGGCGCTCCCCCAGCCATTGGAACGGGTGCAGGGCGATGCCCGCGAGCAGGAACGGCAGCGTGTTGCGCATTCCAAGCAGGTTCGCGAGCGTCCGGCCGATAGAGGGCAGGCAGACGTCGATCTCCCGCTCGATGACGAGGCCGTTGCGCTCGATCACCGCCCTCAGGCTCGTGCGGCTGAAATGGACGCGATGGAACGGAACGTACCATGCGTCCCAGGCATTGCCGAATACCCCGGCCCAGACGCAGTCCGCGTTCGGCACCTCGAAGACCACGCTGCTTCCGCTCCGCGCTAGCGCCGCGATGTCCCGGACCAGCGTATCGGGATCGTCGTCATGTTCGATGACATGCATCGCGAGCACCAGATCGAAGCTGGCCTGTTGAGCATTCAGGTCTGTCTTCGGCAGGTACGCCCGCCCTGCCAGATCGGCGGGCGGTTCAGCGTGAAAGTCGCTGCCGACCACTTCGCGGTCGGGCAAGACGTCGCCCAGGCAGCGGGTGAAGAGACCGCTGCCGCAGCCGAAATCGAGTGCGCGCCGTGGATTCAAGCCAACCTGCCCGAGCAGGCGCTGCGCATCCCGCCGGAAGGCCATTTTTTTGATCCGGCGGGCCAGCCCGGTGCTCGTCGGCTGGAAATCCTGGCTCTCGCGGCCCTCGTAAAGAAAGGCGACGTCGGCAAGCGGTGGCTGAGTGATGCCGAGGCCGCAATGGCGGCAGCGCAGCACGCTTACCGCTCCCACTCGTCCGCTGCGATCGCGAAACGGGCGCGGCGCGCCGAACTCGCAAGTTCGGCCGCGGTTGACAGCGCATAAGGGGGAAGCGGTAAATTCCCGCATTTCGAACATAGGCCTAGTGTAGCAACCTCAAATTAAGCGACAGTAAGCGCGCGCTTCGCACTATCCACCCCTGGAGCCGAGCAAATACCAGCCGTCCGCCTCCTTCACAACCGCGCTTGCCGGCAGGCTCCCTCGGCAGCCGGCGATCAGAGCCGCTGGTCGCCGCCCTCGCCGAGCAGCGCCACTGCTTCGCGGACCCGCTGGCTGTCCTTCTTGGAAACGACGAGGATGGCGTCGCCAGTCGCGACGATCACGAGATCTTCCACCCCGATCGCCGTCACGAGCGGTCCATCCGATCGGATCAGGCAGCCGGCGCAATCGAGCGCCAGCACCTCGCCAGAGATCGCATTGCTCTTTTCGTCCTTCACGCTCGCGTCGTAGAGCGCCTTCCAGCTGCCGACGTCAGACCAGTCCATCTCGACCGGGACCAGAGCGACCTTCTCTGCCTTTTCCATGACCGCGTGATCGATCGATTGGGCTCGCACGCGTCCAAACCGCGCAGCGTCGGGGCTGATCCTCGTGCCGTCGTGCACGCCCCTGGCCAGCGCTTCGCGTACATCGGCCGCGATGTCCGGCGCGTGCGCGCTGAGCGCGGCGAGATAGGCGCCGGCCCTGAACAGGAAGATTCCGGCGTTCCACGCATATTGGCTGTCCGCCACATAGGCTGCTGCCGTCGCCGCATCGGGCTTTTCCACGAAGCGCTCGGCCTCGAAAACGCCAGGCCCGATCTCGCTGCCGCGGCGGATATAGCCGAACCCGATCTCCGGCCGATCCGGACGTACGCCGAACGTCACCAGCCAGCCGGCTTTCGCCGCCGCCACGGCTGCCTCGACCGCCGCCACGAATTGCGGCGGATCGCCGATCAGATGGTCGCTCGGCATGACCAGCAGCAGATCGTCCTCGGCGAGGCTCAGCGCGGCAAGCGCGATCGCCGGCGCGGTGTTGCGGCCGACGGGCTCGACGATCAGTCCGCCGATGGCGATACCGGCTTCGTCGAGCTGCCTCGCCGCCGCATCGGCCTGCTCGACACCGGCCACGACCATTGGCGGATCGAACTTGGCGGGATCCTTAACCCGCAATGCCGTCATCTGCAGCATCGTACCGCCATCGGTAAGGGCCAGCATCTGCTTGGGGCGGGTGCGGCGCGACAGCGGCCACAGGCGGGTACCCGAGCCACCGCACAGGATCACGGGCATGATACGGCGGGTTGTTCGGCCGGACGCGTCGCTCATCATCTTTCCCCACCGCTCACATCGACGCTCTAGAAGCGATGAAGTTCGTCAGCAAGCGATGCACCCGGCACGCTCACCCCAACAAGTTGTGGATGCACCGAAATCGCACGACTATGCCTGTGCGCGCATGTCGAAACTGATGCTCATCACACCGCGGATCGCGACGCCGCCAGAGGGCGGCCGCGCGCTGCTGTCGCACCTCCACTGCAAATGCCTGAGCGCCCTGCTCGGCGATCGCCTGGTGGTGCACGCGCTCGACCGAACGCCTGTTGCGGGCCCACGCGCGAGGCTTCACGCCCTTGCCGGGTTCATCGATGGCGTCACGCCCCAGGCCGAGCAGGCGGTGATCGCCCAGATCGGCGCGCAGGACATCGGCCGGATCTTCATCAACGGTTCGAACCTCGGCCGCATCGCGCGCGCGGTGAAGAGGCAGCTGCCGAACGTCGAGGTGTTTACCTTCTTCCACAATGTCGAGGCGCGCTTCTTCCAGGGCGCGCTGCGCGACCGTTGGAGCGCACGCGCGCTGGCGGTGCTCGTCGCCAACCATCGGGCGGAACGAATGGCGGTCCGCTCCAGCGACCGGTTGATCGCGCTCAACGAGCGCGACAGCCGCGGACTAGCGAAGCTCTACGGACGCGCCGCGACCGACCTCCTGCCGATGGCATTGGAGGACAAGTTCCAGCCGGGCGCAGATGACGCGCGGAGCCCGATCGATGAGGATTACCTCCTCTTCGTCGGCGGCGGCTTCTATGCGAACCTGTCCGGGATGCGATGGTTCGTCGAGCAGGTCGCGCCGCACATCGCGATCCGGACCTGCATCGTCGGGCGCGGCCTCGAAAGCCTGCGGGACGAGGTTTCGCGCCGCCCCAACGTCGCGCTGATCGGACCGGTCGGCCGGCTCGACGACTGGTATCGCGGCGCAAAGGCGGTCGTCGCGCCCATCTTCGACGGGTCGGGGATGAAGACCAAGGTCGCCGAAGCGCTGATGTTCGGCAAAAGGATCGTCGGCACCAACGAAGCCTTCTGCGGTTACGAGGCGCTTGGAGCCGAGGCGGGCTGGCTGTGCGAGACCCAGTCGCAATTCGTGTCGGCGCTGCGCACGATCGAGGCGTTGCCGTTGCCGCGCTTCGACCCGTCCTTGCGCAGCCTGTACGAACTTCACTATTCGGAGCAGGCGACGTTGTACCGGCTGGCCCGGCTCCTGTCCTGAAGATGCGCTGGGGATCGGGAAGCGTGCTGCAGAAACCTAATGCTCGCGCGCGCCGCGCGTCCCTGCCGCGTCGCCCAATGCCATTTGCCGGCGCCTTCGCTTGGCAGGGCAAGGGCCCGAGAGAGTGTTTTGCATGAAGATCTGCGTCATCTCGCCGCGTTACACATTCACCGGCGTGGCATTAGCTCAGATACGCTTGGCCAGAGCGCTTGCCGAAGACGGCCATGACGTCGACATGATCTTCGGGTGCATCGACGAAGATCATCTGCCCGAAGACAGGCGCGACCTCCCGCACGTCCCCGGGGTCAATATGATGGAATGGGGAAAGCGCCGCGTACTGGGCCTCTTTCTGCCCGTTTGCCGTTATTTGGCGAAAGAGAAGCCGGATCTGGTGTTCTCGGCGGAGGATCATCTCAACGATATCGTGCTGTTGGCAGCGCTTGTCACCCGATCTGGCGCCAAGATCAGCGTGTCTTCGCGCGTATTTCCATTGAGCACAACTGGGCACGATGGCCCCTATTCGAACAAGCCATTGACCCGAAAGTGGCTGTTCAAGCAATTGACCCGGATCCTGATGCGGCGGGCCGACGCGTTGACTTGCGTTTCCGAAGATCTATCCCACGAATATCGCAAGCTGTTCAAGCGCGGCACCCACGTCTGCGTGCACAACATCATCGTCGACGAAGTCTCGCGGCGAAGGATGAGGGAGCCTGTCGACGATGCCTGGTTCACTGCCGACGATCTGCCCACTATCGTTTCGGCCGGCACGCTGACAAAGCGAAAGGGTTTCGACGATCTGATTCGTGCCGTTCGAGAGCTTCACGATCGCGATCGGCCGGTCAAGATTGCGATTCTGGGCGAAGGCCCGATGCGTCAGGAGCTCGAAGCGCTGGTCGAGAAGCTCGGGCTCGGCGGCAAGGTGTGGCTGCCCGGCCGCGTCGAGAACCCGCTGAAATATTTTACCAAGGCCAAGGTTTCCGTCCTTTCGTCTTATTCCGAAGGGCTGCCGAAC
>JAQGLH010000167.1 GCA_028293005.1 Alphaproteobacteria bacterium | reverse complement strand
ACGATCGCCATGGCCGGCAGCGAGGCGATGCCGAAGAACACCCAATTTCCGCCCACGAGGAAACTGGCGATCACCCCCAATTGGATGAGGGCGGCGAGATAATAGCGCAGGTAGTCCACGGCATCCTCCTGATGTGCAGCGCGACCTTTTCGCCCGCAAGGGCAGGTTCTTATGCGGATCGCATTATTGCGTATCATATATACGCATGCGGAAATTGGGTCAAGCAAAGCGGCCGTCACTCCTCGCGTTTGCGGCAGCGCAGGGACCTGCCGGGCGGGAGTGAGGAACATTCGGGCATTCTCTCCGCGCAAGCTCGGCCCGCGCGGAGCCATGGGCCGCGATGGAAAGAGAAGCGCGGCGGCGCTTTAGTGCATGTTGGTGCCGCCGTTGACGCTGATCACCTGGCCCGTGATGAACGCCGCGTCGGGGCCGGCGAGGTAAGCGACCATCCCGGCCACTTCCGATTCGGCGGCCGGGCGCCCGATCGGGATGATGCTGATGAAGGGTCCTTCGAGTTCCGGCTGCGCGGCGAGCACTTCCTCGAGCTGCTTGGTCTGGACCGCACATGGCGCGATCGTGTTGACGGTGATCCCGTCGCGAGCGAATTCGCGCGCCAGCCCGGTCATCATGCCGTGCACACCGCCCTTGGCCGCATTGTATCCGGCGTGCCACTGCAGGCCGTTGCGAACCGAGTCCGCACCGATGTTGATGATCCGGCCATAGCCTGCGGCCTTCATGCGCGACAGCGTGTGCCAGGTGCACCAGATCGTCGTGTAGAGATTGCGGTCGATCGTCTCGCGCAACGTGGCGGGCGTATGCTCGAGGAACGGCAGCAATATCCCGCCGCCGGCATTGTTGACCAATATATCGATTTTGCCGAACCGCGCGACGACCTGTTCGATCAGCCGCCCCGCAACTGTGTCGTCGGCGAGATTGCCGTGGAAGGCCATCGTCCGGGCCTCGTCGCCGGCCGCGGCGCGCGCACCTTCGGCCGCTTCTTCGGTGAGATCGCAGACGACGAGGGTCGCACCGGCGGCGGCCAAGCGGCGGGCGATCGCGGCGCCGATGCCGCGCCCGGCACCGGTCACGATGGCGACTTGGCCTTTCAGATCAGGGTCGGCCATGGCTCTCTCGCAGGGGTTTGATCAAAGGATGATGCTGATGCGGGCATGCGGGCGCAGCGCTTCCATGTCGAGCACGCAGGTCTTGCGCGCGATCTTGAAGCCGCCGCCCTGCTCGACGAGATCGTGCAGATAATGGCCGACATAGAGATCGTGGCGTGCGTCCTTCGCACGCGACACGATGAACGAGGATCGCGATCTGATGATACCATCGTCGCCGCGCGCCACGCGGACGTTGCTGACGATGTGGCGGACCTTCGATCGCGGCCATTCGCTGTGCGCGCCGACCTTCGACAGGCGGACGACACGCTCCCCGAGCCGTGCCCGGTCGTCCATGATGTAGAACAGCGAAGTGTCGGGATCGGCGGTGTCGCCGTCGACGTCGCTTGGCGGCACATAATAATGCGCATCTTCGGTGAACAAGGCGAGCCATTCGTCCAGCCGCCAGCTGTCGAGCAGGTCAGCCTCGTCGAACAGGAGTTCTTCGACCCTCAGGCGCAGAAGCAACGCGTCGTCCAGGGTCACGCCTCCGCTTTCGCCAATCTTTTGTCCCACTCGATCCAGAAGGCGCGCATCTGCACTTCGTCGTCGTAGGACGGCGAATCCGCCCGTACCATGCCCTTGGAAATGTCGTTGAACAGCTCGCCGCTGCTCGCCGCATAGCCCTGCTGGCATTTCTCGATCGCCTCGACGTCGTCGGGGGTGGCGAAGCCCCCGGGCCCCAGGAATTCGGTGAAGTTGAACAGCCTGTATTTGCGTAGCCAGTCGCTTTCGTTGCGCGGCGCCAGGGTCCAGGCATTGACCTCCAGATAATCCGGCGCCTTCGGAAAGAACGTACGGATCGTTATCGCCATGATGTCGTTCACGACGAGGTTGGGGAAGATCAGCAGGTTGCGGTTCCAGGTGGCGACGCGCTCCGCACGCTCCTTGCCCAGCCTTTGTTGCAGCTCGTTGTAGATCGCGCCGATCTCGGCCTTGCCTTCCTCGCCCCACAACGGGACCCAGCTCGCCACCGGCCGGCCCCACGGCGCGCGATATTCGATCACGCCGTGACCGTTCTTGAGGTCGCGGCCTTCACCTTCCATCGGCGTCTGGCCAAGCGCGCCATTGGCATTCTTGAGATAGTCGAGGTAAGTCGAATGGGTGACTGCGGCGTGATAGCCGTCGACGCTGTTCTCAGCGAGCAACTTCCAATTGCCGCGAATGGCATATTCCTGCGTGCCGCCCAGGACCGTCATGCCGTCCTTGCCCTGCTCGGACACCAGCTCCAGATAATCGCCGGCGTCGGCGAGATAAGTGGCGAGGTCCTCGCCGTCCGGCTTGAAGCTGATGAAGAAGAAGTCGCCGTGCCGCGCAAGGCGTGGCACCCGCACCATCTGCTTTTGCGGATCCCTCTTGAAGCCCTCGGCATAGCCCGAACCGCCAGGTAGCGTCATCAGATGGCCGTCGGATCCGAACGTCAAACCATGATACATGCACATGAAGGCCGAGGATTTGCCGTGGCGTTCGCGGCATACCATCGCGCCGCGGTTCGGGCAGTTGTTGTAGAGCGCA
>JAQGLH010000130.1 GCA_028293005.1 Alphaproteobacteria bacterium | reverse complement strand
TTGCTCGAGATCGCGCGATACGGTCGCTTGGGTCACCGCGAAGCCAAGCGAGGCGAGCTTTTCGGTCACTTCCTCCTGGCTCGCGATGGGATGGCCCCGGATTAGTTCCGAAATCGCCTTCTGACGCCGCACGCGCGAGGGCGTGCCGGTGCCGAACGCCTCGATCATGCCCCGAGCATCCAGGCCATCGCCCCGCGCGCGGTATGCATCCGGTTTTCGGCCTGCCGCCAGACTGCGCTGCGCGCGCTGTCCATCACCACGTCGGTGACTTCATGGCCGCGCTTGGCCGGGGGGCAGTGCAGGAACCAGGCATCATCCGCCTTGGCCATCAGCGCTTCGTCGACCTGATAGGGGGCGAGCGCCTTGTACCGCGCCTCGGCCTCGTCGTCCTGGCCCATCGACACCCAGACGTCGGTGTAGACGAACTGCGCGCCTTTGACGGCTTCGGCGGAATCGGGGGTCTGCATGACGGCGCCGCCAAAGCTCGCCAGTTCTTCGGCGGAAAAGCCATAGCCGTCGGGGCTCGCCACGCGCAGCTCGACACCGAGCAAGGCGCAGCCCTGCGCGAGCGAGCGCGCGACGTTGTTGGCATCGCCGATATAAGCGATGCGAGCTCCCTCGAACGTGCCGCGCAATTGCTTGATGGTGAGCAGGTCGGCGAGCGCCTGCAGCGGGTGATCGCTGTCCGACAGCATGTTGAGCACCGGCACGTCGACCGCAGCGGCAAGCTGGTCGAGATGCTTGTGATCCATCACCCGCGCTGCGATCAGCGCATGATAGCAGGCGAGCGTGCGGCCGACGTCCTCGGCACTTTCGCGTGTGCCGAGGCCGACCTCATCCTTCTGGATATAGACTGGGTGGCCGCCAAGCTGGACGACAGCCATTTCCATCGAGTTGCGCGTGCGTGCGCTCGGCTTTTGAAAGACCAGGGCGACGCCTTTGCCGGCAAGCGGCCGGCCGGGGCTGCCGCCGGTCGACAGGTCGAGGATGCGGCTCAGCGAGTCCCGATCGAGAGCGCCGAGCGTCAGCAGATCCGCGGTCACCAGTCGCGCTCGCGCTTGATCATCGTTCCCACTCCCTCGTCGGTCAGCAGCTCGATCAGCAACGCATGCGGTACACGCCCATCGATGATATGTGCGGTGCCGACGCCCGCGTCGCACGCATCGGCGCAGGAGCGCAGCTTGGGAATCATCCCCGCGCTCACGCTCTCATGATCGATGCGTTCGCGAAGCTCGGCGCAGCTCAGGCGGCGGATCAGGCTGTCAGGATTGTCGATATTCTCCATCAGCCCCGGCGCGGCGGTGAGATAGACGATCTTCTCGGCGCCCATCGCCACCGCGATCGCGCGCGCGGCTTCGTCGGCGTTGATGTTATAGGGCTGGCCGGTCTTATCGGCGCCGATCGTCGAGACGACGGGAGTCAAACCATCATCGAGCAATTGGTGGAGCAGGCCGGCACGCACGCTCTCGACGTCGCCGACGAAGCCGAGCGAGCCGTCACGCGGGATGACGGTGAGCAGCCCGCCATCCTCGCCCGACACGCCGACCGCGACCGGCTCTTCGAGCACCTCGCGGTTAATCGTGGCGACGAGATCGCGATTGACCTTGCCGACCAGCACCATGCGGACGATCTCGAGCGTCTCGGCATCGGTGACCCTCAGGCCGTCGCGGAACTCCGGCTCCTTGCCCATCCGGCGCATCACCGCGTCGACCTGCGGCCCGCCGCCATGGACGAGCACGCAGCGCACACCGACGCTGCGCAGCAGCAGCACGTCCTGCGCCAGCGCGCGGTCGAGCTCGACGTCGATCGCGGCACCGCCGAGCTTGACGACCACCGACTTGCCGGCAAACCGGCGGATGTAGGGAAGCGCCTGGACGAGAACGTCGGCGGTTGCGGCAGCGTCTCTCATGATGTTTTGCTGTTTTCCTTGATGTAGCCGGGGCCGAGATCGATCCCGAGCACCTGTGCCTCGCCGGCGCCGAGCCCGAGGTCGACGAGGATCTCGACTTCCTTCTGCTTCATGTGCGCGGCGACCGCGGCTTCGTCGTGCGCCACGTTGACGCCGCCGGCGGCAACCACGATGCCGCCGTAGGACACCTTGCTCGGCTCGGTCTCGAACGCGACGCCCGCCGAGCCCGCGGCCCCGAGCAGTCGGCCCCAATAAGGGTCGCCGCCGTGCCACGAGCATTTGATCAGATTGTTCTCGGCGATATTCTTGGCCGCGGTCCGCGCCTCGCCGTCGCTGGCCGCGCCAGTCACGCGCAGGCGGATCAGCTTGGTCATGCCCTCGGCGTCATAGGCCATCTGCAAGGTCAGATCCTCGCACAATTTGTGCACGGCATCGGCGAACTCGGCGAGGTCGGGCTTCCCCCTGCGGCCCGAGGCGAGCAGGAAGACGGTGTCATTGGTCGAGGTGGCGCCATCGACATTGAGCGTGTTGAAGGTGCGGTCGACCGCCTGCTTCAGTATCTGCTGCAGCGTCTCGCGCTCGACCTGCGCATCGGTGGTGAGGAAGGCGAGCATCGTCGCCATGTTCGGCGCGATCATGCCGCAGCCCTTGGCCATGCCGCCGAGCGTGAACGTCGATCCCTCGACAACCGCTTCCTTGGGCGCCTTGTCGGTCGTGAGGATACCCTTGGCGGCGTCGTGCGCGCCGTCGACCGACAGCTTCTTGGCGAGTTTCGGCGCCGCCGCGACGATCTTGTCGATCGGCAGCGGCGTGCCGATGATTCCGGTCGAGCAGACCAGGACGTCCCCGGCCGAGCAGCCGATCGCCTCGGCGGCGGCGCGGCCCATCGCTTGCGCATCGCGCAGGCCGGCCTCCCCGGTTCCGGCATTGGCGTTGCCCGAATTGACGATGATCGCGGCCGCCCGGCCACCGTTCGCTTCGAGAATATGGCGATCGAGCTGCACCGGCGGCGCGCAGAACTTGTTTTGCGTGAACACGGCGGCGGTCATCACCGGCTTGGCATCGACGGTGGCGACCAGCGCCATGTCGTGGCGCCGCCGCTTCACTCCCGCATGACATCCGGCGGCGACGAATCCTTCGGCAGCAGTAACGCTCATGGATAAACCCCAACAGTGGAAAGCCCTGCGGCCTCATCGAAGCCGAGCATCAGATTCGCGCATTGGATCATCTGGCCGGCCGCACCCTTGACGAGATTGTCGAGCGCCGAGATGGCGAGCACCCGGCCGGTGCGCGCATCGTAGCGCGCGGTGACGTGGACGGCGTTCGAGCCCAAGGTCCATTTGGTCGCGGGCGATTGATCGGTGACATGGACGAATGGCTCGTCCGCATAGGCTGCGCGCAACGCTTCGAGCGGCGCGCCTGCCGCCATCTCGCGTGTAGCCATGCCGTAGCAGGTCGCGAGGATGCCGCGGTTGATCGGCAGCAGATGCGGCGTGAACAGCACGCGCGCGCCGAGCGAGGCTTCCATCTCCGCCGTATGCCGGTGGTTGAGCAGGCCGTAAGCGGAAAAGGACTCGGCGACGGTGTTGAAATGCGAGGATTCCTTGAGCGCCCGTCCGGCGCCGGTCACGCCCGACGCCGCATCCACCACAAGGCTGCCGGCATCGACCAGGCCCGCATCGACCAGCGGCTTGAGCGCGAGGATGGCGGCGGTCGGATAGCAGCCGGCGGCAGCGACGCAGCGGGCGGCGGCAATGGCCTCGCGGTGCAGCTCGGCAATGCCGTAGACGAAATTGTCCAGCAGCTCCGGCGCGTGATGCGGCTCGCCGTACCATTGCTCGTAGACGGCCGCATCGCGCAGCCGGAAATCGGCGCCGAGATCGACGAACGCAATGTCGCGCTCGATGATCTCACGCGCCAAGGTCTGCGACTGGCCGTGCGGGAGCGCCGCGAAGACGAGATCGATGCCGTCCAGCGCCTCGGGCGAAAAACGCTCGACAAGCGCGCCCGGATAGGCGAGCGCGAGCTGCGGATGGACGGCGGCCAGCGCAGAGCCGGCTTGGCTGTCGCCGAACAGGCGGGTGGGATCGAGTTCGGAATGCGTGGCGCACAGCCGGAGCAGCTCCGCACCGACGAATCCGGAAGACCCGAAAATAGCGACTCGTATTGTCATGGCGACCCTATGCACATACATGCATAATTATGCAACCCATAGCTTGTTGAAATGAGGCAGAGCCGATATAGGCCGCGCTCCCTCCCCGACTGACTGGCGCCATGGACCATTTTCACATCCGCAACGGGATCATGCATTGTGAGGATGTTCCGTTGCCCGACATCGCCGCCGGGGTCGGAACGCCGGTCTATATTTATTCGACCGCGACGATGCAGCGCCATGCCCGCATCTTCCGCGAGGCACTCGCGGGGCTGGACGACCCGCTGATCGCATACGCCGTAAAGGCCAACCCCAATGCGGCGGTGCTGGCGACGTTGGCGCGTGAGGGCCTCGGCGCCGACGTCGTCTCGGGCGGCGAATATCGGCGCGCCGTCGCGGCCGGCATTCCCCCGTCGCGGATCGTTTTTTCCGGGGTCGGCAAGACCGCCGCGGAAATGGCGCTCGCACTCGAGGGCGGCCTCTACCAGTTCAACCTCGAATCGCTCGCCGAGGCCGAGATGCTGTCCGAGGTCGCGACCAGGCTCGGCAAAAGCGCTCCGGTCGGATTCCGGGTCAACCCGGACGTCGATGCCAATACCCATGCCAAGATCACCACCGGCGCCGCGCACAACAAGTTCGGCGTTCCGATCGCCGAAGCACTCGAGGCCTATGCGCGTGCGCGCGCGCTCCCCGGCCTTTCGATCCAGGCTGTCACCGTCCACATCGGCAGCCAGATCACCGATCTTGCGCCGCTGCGCCGCGCGTTCGAAAAGGTCGGTGCGCTGATCGAGCAGCTGCGCGCCGCCGGTCACGATATCAGGATCGCCGATCTCGGCGGCGGTCTGGGTGTTCCCTACGACCCGGCGCTGCCCAGCCCGCCGTTGCCGGCGGTTTATGGCGAAATGGTCGCCGAGGTGACGCGAGATTGGGCCGTCCACCTGGTGTTCGAGCCCGGCCGGCTGATCGTCGCCAACGCCGGCGTCCTGTTGACCGAAGTCATCCGGGTAAAGCCAGGGACGGCCGATCCGTTCGTGATCGTCGATGCGGCGATGAACGATCTGATGCGCCCGAGCCTCTACGATGCGTGGCACGGCATCGAAGCAGTCGCGCCCAAAGGCACCAGCATGGTCGCCAACGTCGTTGGGCCGGTCTGCGAGAGCGGCGACACCTTCGCGACCGCCCGCGTGATGGAGCATGTGGCGGCGGGCGATCTGCTCGTCTTCCGCACCGCCGGCGCCTACGGCGCAACGATGGCGAGCACCTACAACAGCCGTCCGCTCACGCCCGAAGTGGTGGTCGATGGCGATAGATGGGCGGTGGTGCGCGAGCGCCGCAGCATCGAGGCGATGATGGGCGAGGAAAAGCTTCCGGACTGGCTGCGCGCGAACGCCTGATCGGCGTTTTCCCGAAAGGTCTTCGGCATGCCGCATCGGCGGCAGACACTGCGGTTCTTGCTTCCGCTCGCGGGGGGATGGCAATCCCGTTAATCATTCGATGCGATAGAATTTTTCGCGCGCGAAATTTTCGCGCTATGTTATGCTGAACTTGGCGCCGGGGGGTGTCTGCAACTCTCTGGAGGGGGGAGAAGACTGAAGGAGCAGTAAGTGAACGTCGAAACTCCCCGGGATTTTCTCGACCGCCGCCAATTGGTTACTGCTCTGCGGAGCCTGCGGCGCGGCGACTTCACCGTACGCCTTTCCGAAGACCTCCCGGGCCTCGACAGCGAGGTTGCCAGGCTGTTCAACGAGGTCGTCACGCTCAACGAGCAGATGACCGAGGAATTCGAGCGCCTCTCCAAGGTCGTCGGCAAGGAAGGCAAGATCACCCAGCGCGGGCGCGTCAAGAACGCGACCGG
>JAQGLH010000120.1 GCA_028293005.1 Alphaproteobacteria bacterium | reverse complement strand
CACCGGCCGCTTCCCCGCCCAACCTCGCCTGAATTCGATGCCGTTGAGAGGCGGGGCGGGGAGCGGGCCGGTGCAGGTCGCGCGCGGCGGACAACCCGTCGTGAACGCATTAAGACTCAAGCTTCCGCTACTCGACACATGCCTCCGACCGTTTTAAACCGCGGCGATCGATGATGAGGAAAAACCGAATGTTCTCACGTAAGCTGGCGATCCTGACCGCCCTCTCGCTGGTTGCCGCGACGACACCGTCGGTCGCGCAGACCGGTGACACCACGCCCACCGGATCGCGGACCTTCGAGGACCCCGCCGCGCGGGGCATGTTCGGGTCCGACCTCTGGCTGATGCTCGGCGCGATCGTCGGTGCGGGACTGCTGACCTTGCTCGCGACCCAGCTCGGCGGCAACAAGCCCGCGAGCCCCTGAGCGCGCATTGGTCGCGTCCGGCGAGGCGCTGACCGATAGGCATTGCCGGCCGCAACGGCCCGGACCTGTCCGGTGGGGGCGAGACAAGTTAGTTTTCTGACATTGCGCCGCCGGTTATGTTGCGCTGCAAAATAATCACTTGCCTTCGCGGCGATTTCCTCCTATGTGCAGTGCAACATCGGGACGAAAAGTCATGGCTGTTAGAAAAGTAAGATCCACGGCTGCGGTCAAGACTGCGGCCAAGGCTGTCAAAGCCAGGCCGGCGACTGTGAGAGCAATCCGCCCGGCCAAACTCATTCAAGAAGGGAACACGAATATGAGCGAAGCCAAGCAGACGGTCGTCGACCGCGTCCAGTCGCTCTTCGGCGACGTCAATGCGCGCGCCAAGACCGCGATCGAGAAGAACACCAAGGTCGTCGAGGAGCTCACCGACCTGACCCGCGGCAACGTCGAAGCGGTGGTGGCATCATCCGAAGCCGCCGCGCGCGGCGTCGAGGCGCTCGGCCAGGAAGTGTCCGAATACGGCCGCAAGAGCTTCGAGGAAGCCTCGAATGCGTTTCGCAGCTTCGCCGAGGTGAAGTCGCCGATGGACTTCTTCCGGCTGCAGAGCGAGTTCGCGAAGAGTCAGTTCGACAGCATGGTCGCCGAGAGCTCGAAGGTGAGCGAAGCAGTGATGAAGCTCGCGGGCGAAGTGTTCGAGCCGCTCACCAACCGCTACGCGGTTGCCGCAGAGCGCGTGAAGAGCGTCGTCGTCGCCTGAAGCATTTGAGCGGGGGTAATCGAAGGGCGGCCGGGCTACCGGCCGCCCTTTTTGCTGTGCCGTCCAATCCGGTCAGCGAGTCCCGATTCATCGAATGCGACATGCGGTGCAGCTTTATCGCTCGCAGAGCACGTCAAACCCTTGCCGGGCGGGGCTCGCTTGCCATATTTATGCGCACCTATGGCTATGGAAGAATCAATGACGATTGTCGCCAGTGAGCGGAAGGGCGACGACGAAGGCACCGGTCTCGGCGTCGCGACGCGGACCCGCACCCGCACCAAGACTCCCTCGCCCTACAAAGTCCTGATGCTCAACGACGATTACACGCCGATGGAGTTCGTCGTGCTGGTGCTGCAGCGCATCTTCAGGATGAGTATCGAGGACGCGACCCGAGTCATGCTCCATGTCCATCAGCGCGGCGTCGGCGTGTGCGGTATCTTCAGCTACGAAGTTGCCGAGACCAAGGTCTCGCAAGTGATCGACTTCGCGCGCGAGAACCAGCACCCCCTGCAATGCACGCTCGAGAAAGCATGATCGGGACGGGCCGCGAGCCAATTTCGGAAAGCTGCAGCGGCGGCAGGCTCGGCAGGCCCCTACCAAACCCACGATCAGTCATTCGCGCATAGCGGGAATGACGGGAAAGCTACGCTTACCCCTTCAAATCCCCGCCGGGAGCCAGCTCGTGTCGATCTTGGCGAAGCGGTTGATGAAATTGGCTTCCTCGGCGAGGCGGCTTTCGTCGATCAGGCGGACGACGCTGCCGCTGCGCTCGATCAGTCCGTCCTCGACCAGCCCGCGCATCATCCGGTTGACGTGAACTGCGGTGAGGCCGGTCGCATCGCCGATATCTTCCTGGGTGATCGGGAGCGTCACCTCGTTCAGATGCCCGCCGTCCATGACCCTAAGCCGCGCGAAGATCTCGCACAGCAACGATGCCACCCGCGCCCGTGCCGAGGTCCGCCCGATCGAGGCGAGACGGTCGGCGAGCGCGACACGTTCGGCGATGCTGAGCGTGAAGATCAGCGCCGCCAGCCGAGGGTGCGCGCGGAACAGCTCGGCGAGGAGCTCGCGATCGAACGGGCAGATCGACACATCGGTCACCGCGACGATTGAATCGGTGGAATCTCCGAATGCGAGGCCCGAAACCCCGAGCAGGTCGCCGGGAAAATGCAGCCGCATGATCTGCCGGCTGCCGTTGCCGAGCAGCACGCTGCTGTAGAGCCAGCCCTTTCTGACGATGAACAGGTCGCGGGCATTATCCTGTTCGCGCCTGATGACGGTGCCGCGCTTGTAGCTGCGCTCCTGATTTTCGAGCGCGGCAAGCGTCTGCTCTTCCCGCGCGGTAAGCGTAACATAATGGGCCAAGCGCTCGGCTAGGCAACTACCCCCCAAAACCCTCATCCCCGATCTTCGACGCGAACCCGGCTCCGCTTCTAGAGCGTGAATTCGTGGAGCGCCCTGATCGAAATCAAGAACTTGCCCCGGCAGCACTTTTAAGGCTGCTTGCACCGACACGCCAATGTCCTAAGAGCGGCCGATGGACAGGATCATCATCAGGGGCGGCCGGCGGCTCGAAGGCGAAATCCCGATTTCGGGCGCCAAGAATGCGGCACTGACCCTCCTTCCCTGCGCATTGCTCACCGACGAGCCGCTGACGTTGCGCAACCTGCCGCGGCTCGCGGACGTCGACAGCTTCGGTCACTTGCTCAATCAGCTCGGCGTGTCGATCACCGTCGAGGGTTCGAAGCCCAAGGATTTCGGCCGGGTGATGACCTTGCGCGCGTCGAACATCGCTTCGACCGTCGCGCCCTACGACATAGTCCGCAAGATGCGCGCCTCCATCCTGGTGCTCGGCCCATTGCTCGCGCGCGCCGGCGAAGCGACCGTCTCGCTGCCGGGCGGCTGCGCGATCGGCAACCGGCCGATCGACCTCCACCTCAAGGCGCTCGAGGAGCTTGGCGCCGAGATCGAGCTGACGGCAGGTTACGTCCGCGCGACGGCGCCAAGGGGCGGGCTCGTCGGCGGCCAGATCACCTTCCCGATCGTCTCGGTCGGTGCCACCGAAAACGCGCTGATGGCCGCGGTGCTCGCCAAGGGAACCACGGTGATCGCCAATGCGGCGCGCGAGCCCGAGATCACCGATCTTGCCCAGTGCCTGATCGGGATGGGCGCCGACATCGAAGGGCTGCGGACCGATACGCTCACGATCCGCGGCAAGGACAAATTGCACGGCGCAACCTACGCGGTGATGCCTGACCGCATCGAGGCGGGCAGCTATGCCTGCGCCGCCGCGATCACCGGCGGGTCGGTGCTGCTCGCCGGCGCACGGCGCGAGACGATGCCGGCAATCCTGTCCGGCCTCACCGATGCCGGCGTGATCGTCGCGGACGAGCCCGGCGGGATCAGGGTCAACGCCAACGGCGAGATCAAGCCGCTAACCTTGTCGACCGCCCCCTATCCGGCCTTCCCGACCGACATGCAGGCGCAATTCATGGCGCTGCTGACCCTTGCCAGCGGGACCAGCCTGCTCACCGAAAGCATCTTCGAGAATCGCTACATGCACGTCCCCGAGCTCAACCGGATGGGCGCCGACATCGAAGTGCGCGGACGCTCGGCGGTGGTGCGCGGCGTCGGAGCGCTGACCGGTGCGCCGGTGATGGCGACCGACCTTCGCGCCTCGATGAGCCTCGTGCTTGCCGGTCTCGCGGCGCAAGGCGAGACCCAGGTCGCACGCGTCTACCACCTCGACCGCGGCTACGAGCGCCTCGAGGAGAAGCTCCAGGCGGTCGGCGCCGACATCGAGCGCGCTTCGGACGGCTAGGCGATACCCGCTGCTGGCACGTCTCGCCGTGTCGGCGTCGTGCGAGTTTCCAAAACGGTGTTGGGCGGGTTGGCGCTTGCGCGAAACTCCGCAAGACCGGGAATGACCGGAGTGATGTCGCGAGCTTACGAGGCATCGTCGCCTAACGCAGCACCTCCGCCACGTGGATCGCCAGCCCGACCAGCCCGCCGACGAGCGTGCCGTTGATCCTGATATATTGCAGGTCGCGCCCGACCGCGCCTTCGAGCCGCCCGGTGACGGTGCGGGCGTCCCAGCCGCGGATGGTATCGGAAACGAGCGTCACGATGCCGCTGCCGTAGCTCGCGACCACCCCGACGACCGCCCGCCGCGCGAATTGGTTGATCATCTGCTTGAGGCGCGCATCCTCCTGCAGGGTCGCGCCGAGCTGCCGCAGCGCTTCGCCGAACCGCCCGGTCAGCGCC
>JAQGLH010000113.1 GCA_028293005.1 Alphaproteobacteria bacterium | reverse complement strand
AGAGAGTAGAATGCACGATGGCCCGACCCGCCGATGGCCGGCGCGAGGAGGCCGTGAAGAAGGAGGATGACATGCAGGCTATAGCGACGAGGATGCTTGCCGCCGGCGCGGCGGCTGTGCTGCTGCTCGGCGGCTGCGGCCGCGGCGGCCCACAGGCTCAGCAGGCTCAGGGGTCCGCTCCCCAGGCACCGGATGCGCAGCGCGATTTTCAGGCGCGCCTCGCGGCGATGCCCGAGGGCGAGCGCAACGCGGTCTTCATTCGCGCTGTGCGCGACGCGGGCTCGGATTGCCAGCATGTCGGCAGCTCGACCTATCAGGGCATCTCGGCAGGCGCGCCGACCTGGGTCGCGACCTGCGACGACGGCAACAATTGGGTGGTGATGATCGGCAGCAACGGCTCGGCGCAGGTGATCAAGGGCAGCGAGATCGAGGCCGCCCAGGCACGCGCGAGACAGGCCGGGCACTGACCGCCCGTCGGCTTGGCGTCCGGGACGGACGTTGCGCTTGGCAGCTGAAAACGTGCCGGGCCGGGACGCCGCGCAGGTAACGCTTCGGCCGGAAATTAAAATAGGTTATCAGCGGCGGATGGACCGTATCTTCACCGCCATCGCCTCGCGGATTGCTGCCTTCGCGGGCAAGCCCGCGTCGTTCATCATCGCCGTATCGGTGATCGCCCTGTGGGGGGTGACCGGCCCGTTCTTCCACTATTCGGACACCTGGCAACTGGTGGTCAACACCGCGACCACGATCGTCACCTTCCTGATGGTGTTCCTGATCCAGAACAGCCAGAACCGTGACGCAGCCGCGATCCAGGCGAAGCTCGACGAATTGATCCGCGCGCTCAGCGGCGCACGCGAGCAATTCGTCGGCATCGAGCATCTCACCGATGGCGAGGTCGAGAAGATCAGGCGCGAACTCGAGGCCGAGGTCGCCGCGCTCCCGCCCGGCCTGCGGCCGACCGAGACGGTGGACCGGCTGCTCAGCCGCCGCTGAGTGCGGATTTTGCATTGATGTGACGGCAACGCGCATTTGCTGCACTGCAACAAACATCGTAGCGAGGCATTATCAATATGCCGCACGAACCCCGGGCGATGAACGGAAGGACTTCCGATGCACCTGCCCCACAGCAATTTCGCGATGAGTCGCTCGCAGCGCCGGCACCCGATCGGCGGCGCCGCCGCATCCGGGAACCGGCTGTCGGAGCTTGATCCGATCAAGCCCAATCCCGGCAATCTGCGCGGCCTCTATTATGTTCCCGAAGGTCTCGAGGCGGGCGCGCCTCTGGTCGTCGTGCTCCACGGCTGCACGCAAACCGCGGCCGATTATGATCATGGCGCGGGCTGGTCCCGGCTCGCCGATCGGCATCGCTTCGCCGTCCTGTTCCCGGAGCAGCAGCGCGAGAACAACGCCCATTTCTGCTTCAACTGGTTCATGGTCGGCGACAGCCAGCGCGGGATGGGCGAGCCCGCATCGATCGCCGCGATGGTGGCGGCGATGCGTACCGCGCACGGCATCGACCGCAGCCGGATCTTCATCACCGGGCTTTCCGCCGGCGGGGCGATGGCTTCGGTGATGCTCGCGACCTATCCCGAAACCTTCGCCGGCGGCGCGATCATCGCCGGCCTGCCTTACGGCTGCGCGAGCGACGTGCGCGAGGCGTTCGACTGCATGGGCGGACGAGCCCGCATGCCCGCCGAGGAGCTCGCCCGCACCGTGCGCCGCGCCTCGCCGCACAAGGGTCCGTGGCCGCGGATCTCGGTCTGGCAGGGCAGCGCCGACACGACCGTCGCGCCCAGCAATGCCGATGCGATCGTGCGGCAATGGTCGCAGCTCCATGGCGTCCCGCCCGAGCCGAGCCGGACCGATCAGGTCGACGGCTATCCCCACCAGGTCTGGCTCAACGCCGCGGGCGAGCCGGTGATCGAGCGCTACGACATCATCGGCATGGCGCACGGCACGCCGTTGATGCCCGGCAGCGGCGAGGGCCAGTCGGGCGAGGCGCGCGCGCATATGCTCGACGCGCGGATCAGCTCGACCGACCATATTGCCGCGTTCTTCGGCCTGGTACCGGCACCGCACGCGCAGCAGTCCCTACCGCAAATCGCGCCGGAACCGGCGTCCCCCGCGAGCCGCCCCCGACGCCCCGCGCCCACCAGCGCGCCCACCCACGCGATCGCCGCTCCGATCGCGCTGGAGATGCCGGACGCACCGCCCCCGCCCGGACATGCGCGCCCTTCGCTCTCGGGCCCTTCGCTCTCAGGCTCTTCGCTCTCTGGGGTGCAGAAGGTGATCGAAGACGCCCTGCGCGCCGCGGGCCTGATGAAATAGCTTCATTTGCTCCCCGGAGCTCCGGGATAGCAATTGGAAGGTGGCCCTCCCGACCACCGCGGCGAGGGCTATGAGCGCTGGACGCGCAACGGAGACCGCCGCCTCGTGGCGCTCGGGGATATCCCCGGCGTTTAGTCGCAGACCCTGATCGCGCTCCGCTTTCCCGAGGGCCTTTCCAAGCTCGCGCCGCTCGACAGCATCCGCATCAGCGACCCGGCCGCGATCACCCGCGAGCCGTGACCGGGCGAGCGCGACGATCCCGGCGCCTCATTCGAACTCATAGGCGCGCTCGCCATGGCTCGAGAGGTCGAGGCCGTCATGCTCCGCCTCCGCGTCGACGCGCATCGGCACGATCAGCGCCGCGATCCTCGCGATGATATAGGTCAGCAACGCCGACCAGATTATCGTCACGCCGACCGCAAGCGCCTGGACGCCGAGCTGGCCGCCGATGCCCCGGGAGTCGGCGATGCCGCTGCCGCCGAGCGCGCTGCTTGCGAACACCGCCAGCAGCAATGAGCCGATTATCCCGCCGACGCCGTGGATCGCGAACACGTCGAGCGAATCGTCGATCCGCCA
>JAQGLH010000097.1 GCA_028293005.1 Alphaproteobacteria bacterium | reverse complement strand
TCCTCGATCATCTTCGCCATGGTGAAGGTCTTGCCCGAGCCGGTGACGCCGAGCAGCACCTGCGTCTGCTCGCCGTTCCGTGCCTGATCGACAAGCTCGGCGATCGCGGCCGGCTGATCGCCCGCCGGCTCATAATCCGCGACGATCTTGAACGGCTTGCCTCCTTCCGCCTTTTCGGGGCGTTGAGGACGGTGCGGAACGAAGTTTTGGGCGGTATCGGGCTCGTCGAGCCCGGTTCTGATCGCAATGGCCATGGTCTCTATATGGTCATTATGTGCTCCGATGGCTACGTTTCACGACCCGAAAGCAACCGCTCCTGCGTATCGCCGCCGGTGCATCTCGCCGGAGAAGCGAAACATGCGCGTGACCGCAGTGATCAATCGAAGCGGCGGCACTGTGGTCGGCGGGGAAGCCGCGCTTCCCGAACGCCTGGCCGCCGCATTCGCGGAGGCGGGCGTCCAGGCCAACATCATTTTCGCCGCCCCCGACGATCTGCAGGCCGCATTCGAGGAGGCGGCCGAAGACGAAGGGCTCGATGCTCTGATCGCTGGCGGCGGCGACGGCACTGTCAGCCTTGCCGCGGCGGTGGCGGTGCGCGCCGGCTTGACGCTTGGTCTTGTGCCGCTCGGCACGCTCAACCACCTCGCGCGCGATGCCGGCATACCGGCTGATCTCGAGGCCGCGGTCGCGGTGATTGCCGCTGGCCATGCCGAAGCGATCGATGTCGGCGAGGTCAACGGCCGTATCTTCGTCAACAACAGCTCGGTCGGCCTCTATCCGCTGATGGTTCGCCAGCGCGAGGCGCTGCGCAAGCGGCTGGGGCACAGCAAGCGGCTCGCGATGCTGGTCGCCAGCGTGCGCGCGCTGCGGCATTTCAGCCGGCATCGGCTGACGATCCGCGTCGCCGGCCGCGAACAGCCGGTCGAGACTCCCCTGCTGTTCGTCGGCAACAACCTTTACCAGACTTCGCTGCTCGCGCTCGGCCAGCGAAGCTGCCTTCAGGATGGCGCGCTTTGCCTTTATGCGGTGCTGGCGCGGTCACGGCTCCAGTTGATCGGCCTCGCGCTGCGCGGGCTGATCGGGACGCTCGACCAGCAGCGCGATTTCATCAGCATCACCGGAGTGCGCGGGGCCGAAATCCAGTCGCGGCGCGCGGCGCTGTCGGTCTCTGCCGACGGCGAGACGTTGCACCTGCAACCTCCGCTTCACTACCGCGTCCTGCCCAGCGCGCTTCGCCTGCTCATGCCGCAGCCAGTCCCTGCCGCCCCGGTCGAAGGGGATCGTTGGCTTTTGATCGTTTATCCTCAATCCGGTTTAACGATTTAAGGAAGAAACATGCCCCGGACCGTCTTCATGGCGCTTGCTCTGACCGCGCTTGCGGCTTGCGGGTCGCAACAACCGACGAGCAACGGCAAGACGGTGGCGCAGGAGAATGATGTCCGCGCCGGTGCCGCCGCCCACGGCGCCGATCCGAACGCGCTGCTCGCCGGCCGCTGGGAGACCAAGCAGGAGATACGGGGCGTCGCCAAGGCGGGGCTGGACGCGCAAAGCAAGCGCGACATCGCTGCGGCAAGCGGCGCATCCTCGCAATGCCTGCCCCCCGAGGCGTCGAAGCGTCCCGATGCCAATTTCTTCGCGGGCGGCGACGAGAGCGAATGCAGATATAGCCGCTTCAACATGCGCCACGGCCGGTTGGACGCGACCATCGTGTGTACCGCGACTCCGGGAGCGATCACGATGACGTTGCACGGCAAATATACGCCGACCAGCTACGCGCTCGACGCAACCGCCGTCACCAGCGGTGTGCCCAATGTGATGAAAACCAGAGCGAAGATCACCGGGACTTGGCTGGGCGCCTGCCCCGAGCGCTAAGGGCGACGCGGTCCGCAAGCGCGGGAGTGCGGGTCGCTGTCGCCCACCTCCGGCCCCTCCCGCGAGCGGGAAGGGAGCTCAGGCCGGAAGCCGAGGCACGCTGAAGCTGGCGCCCGGAAGCGGCGCGACGAAGCGCCGCGGATCGAGGCCCCGCGCACGCCTCAGCGCGGCGAGCCGACGCGGCGGATCGTCGATTGCCTCGTTGGTGAGCTGCACCGTTCCCCAGTGGATGGCGAGCGCCATGGCCGGACCGAGCCCGTCGAAGATGCGCATCGCTTCTTCGGGATCGACGTGATGGCTCTTCATGAAGTCGCGCGGCTCGTAGGCGCCGATCGGGATCATCGCGAACCGGAACGGCCCGTGCGCGGCGGCCTGCCTGATCCATTCGCCGTCGCCCAGCGCGGTGTCGCCGGCGAAGAAGATGTTGCCGCCCGGCAGCGACACGGTGAACCCCGACCATAAGGCGCGGTTGCGGTCGGCGCCCCAGCGCGAGCTCCAATGATGGTTGCGCTCGACCAGCACGTCGATGCCGGTGCCGACCGGCACGCGTCCGCCCCAATCGGCGGCGACCGAGTCGATGCCCGCTTCCTTGAGGATCGTGTCGTTGCCGAGGGGGGTCACGATCAGCGGCCGGTCGCGCGCCCACAGCCGCTTGAGCGTCGGCAGGTCGAGATGGTCGTAATGATTGTGGCTGACGAGCACGAGGTCGATCTTCGGCAATTTGTCGAACGCGACCCCCGGCTCGCGCACCCGCGTCGGCCCGATGAACGAGAACGGCGACGTTCGCTCCGACCAGACCGGATCGGTCAGAATGTTGAGCCCCTGCGTCTGGATCAGCACGCTGGCATGGCCGATCCAGGTGACCAGCATCCGATCGCCGGCGACGCGCGGCGGGGGCACGCTCTGGCGGACCGGCAGATGGTCGGGCCAGGTCGCTCGCTCGCCTCGCGCCCAGCTCTTGAGCAATATCGTGCTGCGCCCCGCCTGACGGCCGGCTTCCTCGGGGCTCGCGTCGGGGTTGAAGAAGCGTTTCCCGTCGAAATGGTCGCTGATGGGACCGCGATAATAGATGCGGTCGAGGAACGGCGGAACGAAGGTCGGCGCCAGGCAAATCGCGATGACCAGGAACAGCAAGGCCGTGCCGATCCGCTTCAGGAAGCGCCTCACGTTCAGCCTTTTCGCTGTCCGGCTGCGGCCGGGCGGCCTGTCATTGACAGGCCGCGAACCGCGCAACAGGGTCGTGGCGAAGGAGAGATGAGATGATCAAGCGTCTGC
>JAQGLH010000092.1 GCA_028293005.1 Alphaproteobacteria bacterium | reverse complement strand
GAAGACGGCGAGCTGATCGGCTTTGCCAAGGTGACGCGCGACATCAGCGACAAAAAGTTGGCCGAACAGGAGCTGTTCCGGAGCGAGCAACGCTTTCGGATGCTCGTGCAGGGCGTGCGAGACTATGCGATCTACATGCTCGACTCGACCGGGCGGGTGACCAATTGGAACGCCGGCGCCGAAGCGATCAAAGGCTATGCCGCGGATGAGATCGTCGGCGAACATTTCTCCCGCTTCTACACCGACGAGGATCGCGCATCGGGAGAACCGGCACGAGCGCTCCAGACCGCGCTGCGCGAAGGCAAATATGAGAAGGAAGCGTGGCGCTTACGCAAGGACGGCACGCGTTTTTGGGCAAGCGTCCTGATCGATCCGATCTACGACGAGAGCGGCACGCTCGCCGGCTTCGCGAAGATCACGCGCGACATCACCGAGCGGCGCAAGGCGCAGGAGGAGATAGAAACGGCGCGCGAGGCGCTGACCCAGGCGCAAAAGATGGAAGCGATCGGCCGGCTCACGGGGGGCGTCGCCCATGACTTCAACAATCTCCTCACGATCATCCGCGCCTCGGTCGATCTGCTGCGCCGGCCGACGCTGAGCGAGGAAAAGCGCGAGCGTTATTTCGAGGCGATCGCGGAGACGGCAGACCGCGCGGCGCTGCTGACCGGACAGCTGCTGGCGTTCGCACGGCGCCAGCCGTTACGCCCTGAACTGTTCGACGTAGCGGCACGGATTGCCGGACTTGAGCAGATCATCGTCACCAGCGTCGGATCACCGATCAAGGTCACTTTCGACATCCCAGCCGACATCGGCCTGGCCGAGGCCGATCCCAACCAGTTCGAGACCGCCATCCTCAACATCATCATCAATGCGCGCGATGCGATGGCCGAAGGAGGATCGCTGAAGATCAGCGGGCGCAAGGTGGAATCCATTCCCACGGTGCGCAGCCACGGGCCGGCGCGGGGAAACTTCGTCGCGATCGCGATCGAGGACAATGGCACCGGCATCGACGAGGCCACGCTCGAGCGGATCTTCGAGCCATTCTTCACGACCAAGGCAGTGAACAAGGGCACCGGCCTCGGCCTCAGCCAAGTCTACGGCTTCGCGAAGCAATCGGGCGGGGAGATCGAAGTTTCCAGCCGCCTCGGCCAGGGCACCACCTTCACGCTTTATCTGCCGCATGCCGAACATGGCGCGGCCGAGACCGCAAAAGACCGGCAACCCCCCGGCACGCTCGCGCTTGTCGAGCGCGCGCGGGTGCTTCTCGTCGAGGATAATGAGAATGTCGGGCAGTTCGCGTTTGGCCTGCTGAGCGAGCTTGGGCAATCGGTGACCTGGGAAACCAATGCCCAGTCCGCTCTGGAAACGCTCGGCACGCGCCGCGCTGAATTCGACGTCGTCTTTTCAGACGTCGTGATGCCCGGCATGAACGGAATCGAGCTTGGGCGCGAGATACGCAAGCGTTGGCCCGATCTTCCCGTGGTGCTGACCAGCGGCTACAGCCACGTCCTCGCCGAGGAAGGCAGCCACGGCTTCGAGCTTCTGCAAAAGCCCTATTCGGTCGAAGGCCTGCTCAGGGTGCTCAATGGCGCCGCCAAGGACCGCGCGGACGAACCACTTTAGGACATCGGTCCGGCGCTCCAGCGCCGTCGCGCTCCCACTCCAGACCAGGAGGGGTCCGCCACTCGTCTTCTCACTGCTGGCATCGCGATGAATGAACCTGGCGCGTTACGCCACGGGCGCCAGGCCCCCCGCAAAGAAGGTTCCGTTTTTCCGGACGGGGACCTGCTTCGGCATCGTTTTTGGCGACGCAAGCGAGGGCATGGCGCGCTTAATGCGCTAATCTGGATTAAGTTCCTGGGCAGTTGCGCTATATGCGGAAATAAAGCTTAATTAGGATGTTTCGCGGTTGAACGTTCTCTCGCCTTTCTTCAGGACAAGCCGAAGCTTATTCAGGGAAAGTATTTGCGCCCATGATGCTGATCCCCACCTATGTTGCCCCGTCTCGGATCGAGGGCGTGGGCGTCTTCGCCGCTGAAGACATTCCCGCAGGCACGTTGATCTGGCGGCTCGATCCCACGCTCGACCGCCTGCTGTCCAAGGATGACATTGCCGCGCTCTCCGAAGTCCATCAGGCTTTCGTCGAACGCTACGGCTATCCCTATCCGCACGACCGCAGCATGATGATCGTCGAGCTCGACAATGGCCGGTTCATGAATCATTCGACCGTTCCGAACACGAGCTTTTCGAATCCGGACGCGGGCTTCACGCGCGTTGCGATCGCCGCGCATGAAGAACTCATCTGCGACTATTCCGAATTCGATCCCAGTTTCGAAATCCTTCCGGGCCGCCTCTTCGTATCCGTGACCTGAAGCCCGCCGTCCGGCGGCGGTTTGGTGGGTCTTAGGTTGCTCCCGGGATCGGTTGCGCCGTTTTGGTTGCGCTCGTTTGAAGCTTTGTTATTGTTTGGCGGATGTGGCTTCTCGACAAAATGCTTCGCCGCCTCATCACGCGAGGCGAATTCACAGTCATCGATCACGACGGCAGGGAATATCGCTACGGCGCGCCTGACCCGGGATGGCAGCCGATCGTGGCGCGGCTGACCGACCGCGGCGCCGCGATGGCGATCGCGTCCGATCCGCGCGTCGGCGCCGGCGAGGCCTATATGGACGGGCGCCTGGTCCTCGAGCAGGGTGACATTCGCGACCTGATCCTCCTCGCCCGCTACAACTCGCCTTGGGAGCGCGAGGGGATCCTCAAGCCCAAGGGTCTGCTGCGCAAGGCGCTGAGCGGGGCGGCCGGCAGGATCGATCAGATCAACTGGAAAACGCGCTCACGGCGCAATGCCGAGCACACCTACAACCTCACGCGTCGCCTCTATGAATTGTTCCTCGACGAGGACCGACAATATACCTGCGCTTATTATCGCGACACCGACGACAGCCTCGAGCAGGCGCAGCTCGACAAAAAGGCGCATATCGCGGCAAAGCTGAACCTCAAGCCGGGCATGCGCGTGCTGGACATCGGCTGCGGCTGGGGCGGCCTCGCCCTTTATCTTCACCGTCACTACGACGTCGATGTGGTCGGCGTCGCGCTGGCGCCGGACCAGATTGCCTTCGCCAATGAGCGCGCCGCCGAAGCGGGCGTGGCCGACCGGGTCAAGTTCGAGCTGATGGATTATCGCGACGTCGAGGGGCCGTTCGATCGGATCACCAACGTCGGTCTGATCGAGCATCTCGGCACGCCGCATTACCCCGGCTTCTTCGCGAAATGCCGCGAGCTGCTGGCCCCAGACGGGGTGATGCTCTCGCATTGCTGCGGCCGAGTGAGCCCACCCGGCACGACGGACAAATGGACGCGCAAATATATCTTCCCGGGCGGCTATATTCCGGCGCTGTCGGAGATCGTGAAGGAAGCCGAGCGCAACAAGCTGATCGTCTCCGACGTCGAGACCTTGCGCTATCATTATGCGCACACGCTCAAGGAATGGTATTTCCGCACGATCGCCGCCGAGCAGGAGATCGTCGAGCTCTACGACCGGCGCTTCTTCCGCATGTGGCAATTCTATCTCGCCGGCGCCGAAGCCGCCTTCACTTATGGCGGGATGGTCAATTTCCAGGTCCAATATCTGCGCCGGCGGGACGCCATTCCGATGACGCGCGACTTCATGTTCGAAGAGGAGGAGCGGCTGCGCGGCCTCGAACAGGCGCCCGAATGGCATATCAGGGCGGCTGCCGAATGAAGGCACCAAGGCCCTGCCAGAGCCTGATCCTCTGAGGTGGAAGCGCTTTGCGCTTCCGCCGAAAGCGTGAATCAGGCTCTTTCATCTGGTTGAGACCCTGATTCACGTCTCAGGCTGATCCAGCCTGAAGCGATCAAGGTCTAGCGCCCCGAAACACGCGCCCCGATTGCGCTCAAAGACCGCGGATCAGCCTGATCGCGACCGCGCCCCAGGCCGGATCCGCGATCACCATCTGGCGCTGTCCCGAACCCAGGGGCAGGATGTGGAGCCTGCCCTGCTCGCGCCCGATCAGGCGGCCGAACAAAAAGCGCCCCGCCGGTCGCGGCAGCAGCA
>JAQGLH010000090.1 GCA_028293005.1 Alphaproteobacteria bacterium | reverse complement strand
GATCAACTGGACGCTGCCGATGTGACGCACATTTCCGACCCCGGATCGGGAGGACCAGGTGAAGAGCGCCCTTTCGCAAGGGCGAGAGGACTTTTATCGAAGTAGAGCGATTGATAGCACTCGCATCGCAAGCGGACGCGTCGCAAAAGCTAGCGGATCGTGCAGCTCGGATCGAGGCGGAAGTCGAGGTAATTGTCGACCGCTTTCATCAGCTCGGGCATCTCGTTGACGAAGAAGTGATTGGCGCCCGGGATCGTCTCGTGATGGATCGTGATGTGGCGCTGCGTGCGCAATTTCTCGACCAGTTTCTGCACCGCCAGCGGCGTTACGACTTCATCGCTGTCGCCCTGGACGATGATGCCCGACGAGGGGCAGGGGGCAAGGAAGGTGAAGTCGTACATGTTGGCCGGCGGCGAGATCGAGATGAAGCCGCGGACCTCGGGCCTGCGCATCAGCAATTGCATGCCGATCCACGCGCCGAAGCTGTAGCCGGCGATCCAGGTCTGCTCGGCTTCGGGATGGATCTGCTGCACCCAGTCGAGCGCCGAGGCGGCGTCGGACAGTTCGCCGATGCCGTTGTCGAACACGCCCTGGCTCTTGCCGACACCGCGGAAGTTGAATCGCAAGGTCGCGAAGCCACGCCGCACGAATGTCTTGTAGAGCGCCTGAACAATCGCATTGTTCATCGTTCCGCCGCCGTGCGGGTGGGGATGGAGGATCATCGCGACCGGCGCACGTGGGCGCGGCCCCGGCTGAAAGCGACCTTCGAGACGGCCTTCGGGACCGGGAAAAATGACTTCGGGCATAGCACCTGCGCTTGGACTGGCTTCGAAAGAAACCCACATGGGCGCCACATGGACGGTGCCATATGGAGCGGCGCCCTATATAGGGTTCCGGGCCCGCTTAGCAATCATGGAGCCGGAGTGAGCCGGACGCGCCTCTACCTCGATCATGCCGCGACGACGCCGCTGCTGTCAGCAGCGCGCGAAGCGATGGCGGACGCGCTGGCGCGCTGGCACAATCCAAGCTCGCCGCACGCCGAAGGCCGCGCCGCGCGCGCCGCACTCGAGCAGGCACGGGCGCGTATCGCGGCGGCGCTGGACTGGCATGGCCCGATCCTTTTCACTTCCGGCGCGAGCGAGGCACTGACGATCGCGCTGCAGCGCGGCCGGGGCGTGGAGCGCATCATATCGGCGGTCGAGCATGACGCCCTGGCGCGTGCCGCGCCCGGCGCGAGGCGGCTCGCGGTGGGCAGCGACGGGATCGTTTCCCTCGACGCAATCGACGGCGTGAAGCCGATGGTCGCCGTCCAGCATGCCAACAACGAGACCGGTGTCCTGCAGCCGCTCGAGCAGATCGCCGACGCGGTGCGGGCGAAGGGAGGGCTCCTGCTCGCCGATTGCGCGCAGACCGCCGGCAAATTGCCGCTTCCCGACGCCGACATGATCGCCATCTCGGCGCACAAGTTCGGCGGCCCGCCCGGCAGCGGCGCGCTGCTGCTCCGCGACTGGTCGCTGATCGAACCGGTCGGGGGCCAGGAGCAGGGCTATCGCTACGGAACCGAGAATCTTCCTGCGATCCTCGGCATGGCCGCGGCGCTTGAGACAGGCGAGCGCTGGATCGGGCGCGCGTCGGCGCTGCGCGCCCGGCTCGAACAAGCGATCGCAGTGGCCGGAGGAACGTGCGTCGCGGCGGCGAGCGCGCGCATTGCGACGATCGGCGCCTATCGCATGCCCGGCGTCACGGCGGCGGCGCAGCTGATCGAGTTCGATATCGCGGGAATCGCGGTCTCGGCGGGCAGCGCCTGCTCGTCCGGCAGCCTCAAGCCAAGCCATGTCCTCGCGGCAATGGGGTGGGAAGAGCCGGCGCTGAGCGAGGTCATCCGCGTCAGCTTCGGTCCGGCGACCGACGAGGCGGACGTCGACCGTTTCGCGAGCCTTTGGACTCAATTCGCGGCAAGGCGCCGCGCGGCATGATCTACCTCGATTATCAGGCGACCACGCCGGTTGCGCCGGAGGTTGCCGCGGCGATGCGGCCGTGGATCGAGGAGCAGTTCGGCAACCCGCACTCGCCGCACCGGCTCGGCCGCGAGGCGGCCGCGGCGGTCGCTGTCGCGCGCGGCCAGCTCGCAACGGCGATCGGCGCTGGCGCCGAGGATGAGATCACTTTCTGCTCGGGCGCGACCGAGGCAGCCAATATGGCACTGAAGGGCGCCGCGGCGCGGCTTCCCGCCGGCCGCCGCAAGATCGTCACGCTCGCCACCGAACATGCCTGCGTGCTCGACACGCTCGAATGGCTGGCGGCTCAGGGCTTCCAAGCCGAGATCGTGCCGGTGCAGCCTGACGGGCTGGTCGATCTCGATCGCCTTGCCGAGGCGATCGACCAGGGCACCGGGATCGTGGCGGTGATGCTGGTCAACAACGAGATCGGCGTGATCCAGCCCGTCGCCGCGATCGCCGCGCTGGCGCGGGAGAAGGGGGCATTGCTGTTCTGCGACGCGGTCCAGGGCTTCGGCCGCGTGCCGCTCCCGATCGCAGATTGCGACATGATCGCGGTCTCGGCGCACAAGGTGCACGGCCCGAAGGGGATCGGCGCGCTTTGGCTTCGCAGCGGCGTTGCGATCGATCCGTTGCTCCATGGCGGCGGCCAGGAAGGCGGAATCCGCTCCGGAACGCTCTCGCCCGCGCTCTGCGTCGGCTTCGGCGCGGCGGCGCAATTGCTTGGCGAGCGCAGTGTCGCGGACAAGGCGAATGTCGATGCGCTTTGGACCGCGGCGTGGGGGGCGCTCGGCAGCGACTGGCGGCTCAACGGCTCGGCCGAGCAACGCTATCACGGCAACCTCAACATCCGCGCGCCGGGCGTCGACGCGGCGCGGCTGATCTCCGAGCTGCGCGACGTGGCTTTCTCGGCCGGATCGGCCTGCGCGAGCGGATCGGGCCGGCCGAGCCATGTGCTGTCGGCGCTGGGGCTCAGCGCGGCCGAGGCACGATCGAGCATCAGGCTTGGTTTCGGCCGCTATACGCGCGAGCAGGATCTCGTGCGGGCGCTCGCCCGGATCGACGATGCCGCGCGTCGTCAGCGGAGCTTCGCGGCATGACATTGGTGCGTTTCATCGCCGATGATGGCGTCAGCGTGCGCGAGGTCGATGCCCCTTCGGGAGAACGCCTGCTCGACGTCGCCCAGGCGCAGGGCGAGCCGCTCGAGGGCACCTGCGAGGGGCAGATGGCCTGCTCGACCTGCCACGTGATCGTCGCCGCCGAGGATTTCGACAAGCTGCCGCGCGCCAGCGAGGAGGAGGAGGA
>JAQGLH010000083.1 GCA_028293005.1 Alphaproteobacteria bacterium | reverse complement strand
AGGAAGCTTTCCTGGAGATGATCGGCCGCGTCATTGTCGATCACGGGCCCCATGAATGGCGCGGGGGTCGCATGCGGCTCGGCGACGATCAGCCGCTCGGCGATCTTGCAGACGTTGGCGAGCAGCTCCTCGTGCGCGCCGTCCCGCACGATCAGCCGTCGCGCCGCGGTGCAACGCTGGCCGGAGCTGAGGAAGGCCGATTGGACGGTGAGGATCGCCGCGGCATAAAGATCGGGCGCGTCCCAGACGACGAGCGGGTTGTTGCCGCCCATTTCGAGCGCGAGGATCTTCTGGGGGATGTCGGCATATTGCTTGTGGAGTGCGAGCCCGACCGCGGCCGATCCGGTGAACAGCAGGCCGTCGATCCCGGGATGCGAGGACAGCTCCTTGCCGGTCTCGGCGCCACCGACCAGGCAGCGCAGCACGTCTTCGGGGACGCCCGCGCTGTGGAACAGGCCGACCAGGAATTCGCCGCTCGCCGGCGTCTTTTCGGACGGTTTGAACACCACCGCGTTGCCGGCGAGCAGGGCGGGGAGGATGTGGCCGTTGGGAAGGTGCGCCGGGAAATTATAGGGTCCCAGCACGGCAAGCACGCCGTGCGGCTTGTGGCGCACGGCGACGCGCGCCCCGAGCGCGCCTTCGAGCCTGCGCTGGGAGGTGCGTTCGGAATAAGCGGCGATCGAGATCTCGACCTTGTTGATGACGGCCTCGACCTCGGTCACCGCCTCCCACAAAGGCTTGCCGGTCTCGCGCGCGATCACGTCGGCGAATTTGTCGGTCTGGCCGCGCACGACATTGGCGAAGCGGCGCAAGGTTTCGATCCGCACCGTCAGCGGCCGCGATGCCCAACCCGACCAGCCGGCGCGAGCTCGCGCGACCTCGGCGTCGGTATCGCCGATCGGCCCCGACCAGAGTGTGACTCCGGTCGCCGGTTCGCTGGAGGTCAAGAGGGTGGGTGACACTGGCCTAACATTCTCCCTGCGCTGACCAGCATTATTTGGGCAATGTGGTCAAGCACTCCCCGTATGGCGTCACATCGGACGAACTGCGTTAATTTCCCATAAAAAAGCGCCCAAACGTCCTGCTGGTCAATGCCCAGGCCAGATCGATTCGATCTTGTCGATGGGTATGTAGCAACGCCCTTCGTCGCACCACGGCTCACAGGCCCAAGCACGAGCGCGGTGGGAGCGGTCTCGCGCAAGCCCGGGACGGCCGGCTTGCGGGACGCGCGTCACTGGGTGATAGCGACAATGGGTGGAGCGAAAGGGGGTCGTCGCATGGCGTCCTGGGTTGACGGTGTTTGGCATTCTAAGGACGGGGTCCGACTCCATTATCGCGATTATGCGGGCGAGGATTACCGCCCGCCGATCATCTGCCTTCCCGGCCTGACGCGAAACGGGCGCGACTTCGAAGGGGTCGCCGACCGACTCGCCGGCGCATGGCGCCTGCTCTGCGTCGACCTCCGCGGCCGCGGCGAGAGCGGCTATGCCAGCGAACCCAGCGATTATAGCCCGCGTGTCTATGTCGAGGATCTGGAGGCGCTGATAGCCAAGCTCGCCCTCGAGCGCTTCGTCCTGTTCGGCACCTCGCTCGGCGGCTTGCTCACGATGCTGCTCGCGGCGAACGACCGCAGCCGGATCGCCGGTGCCTTGCTCAACGATATCGGACCGGTGATCGATCAAGCCGGCCTCGACAGGATCCGCGGCTACGTCGGGCGATCGCAGAGCTGGGAGACCTGGCTGCACGCGGCGTGTCATTTCGCCGAGGCACACGGCCACATCTATCCTCGCTGGACGGGTGACGAATGGCTTGTCCATGCGAAGCGTCTGTGCCGGATCAGCTCCACCGGCCGAATCGTCCTGGACTATGATCTGCGCATCGCCGAGCCGCTCAAGACCGCCGGCGGCGAAGCGGGTTTCGACATGTGGCAGGCATTTGCGGCGCTTGACGGCGTGCCTTCGCTGGTCGTCCGGGGCGAATCCTCGGATCTGCTCGCGCCGGAGACGATGGCGCGCATGACAGCCGAAAATCGAGCGATGGAAGCCGTCACCGTACCGAACGTCGGGCACGCGCCGACCCTAGAGGAACCCGAGGCGGCGGCAGCCATCGTCCGATTGCTTGCGCGCGTCGACACCGTCCCGCGCCGCTGAACCTGAAGAGAGAAGCGCCCGGCTCTTCCGCTCGGCGCGCGCGATCAGGCTTCGGTGGCTTTGCTGCGCCTGGTCTTGAGAGCCGCCGCGCTCGTCTTGCACTTGAGGTTGCCGTCGATCTGCGCGCCGTTGGTGATCCGGATCCGCTCGTAGAGCACGTCACCGCTTACCCGCGCGCTCGCCTCGATCGCGAGGTCGTTGGTTTCGATCGATCCGGTGACGATGCCCGCCGCACGGACGCGATCGGCGAAGACATTGCCCGTGATCGCGCTCGCCTCGCCGAGGATCAAGGTCTTGCAGCGCACGTCGCCCTCGACACGGCCGTCGATGTGGAGATCGACCGAAGCCTCGATGCTGCCAGTCACGACGATGTCTGCGCCGATCACCGAAAAGACCGGCTGCTCGCCGGCCGTAGGCGTGGGGTCGTCGACGTTGCTCACGGTGAAGCTTCCCTCGTCGCTTGGGGCCGGGCGGGAGCTGGAGGTGCGGCGCGGACGTGAGCTCAAGTTCATAAGGGTCTCCATTTGCGCGGCGCACCGAGGGCGGACAGAATTTCTTGCGCCTTCTGAAAAACTTATACTTTCGTGCGGCAAGTCGCAACGGCGACGTTACTATTCTTTGATTGCTGGCCCGATCTGGAACATCGGCGGGGAAATGGTTTCAGGCGGGAACCGGCGCATGGAAGGCCACTCCGGGGAGGGCAGAAGTCACCTACCGGTCGCGCTTCGGCCGCACGTGCGGCATAAGGAGCCATGGCCGTCCGCATCCTCCATGCCCATTCGACGTTCACTCTCGGCGGCAAGGAAGCGCGCGCGGTGCGGCTGATGAACGCGTTTGGCGATAGCGCCGAGCATGCGATCCTCAGCTCGGTGGATGGTGCGGTTTCGGCCCGCGCGGCGATCGATCGCCGCGTCGCCGTCTCGTTCCCAGGCGACGCCCCGCCGCTCGCCGGCCGCCCCAGCCTGATGCGCCTGGCGCGGCTCGCGCGCTACATGCGCCGCTTCGACCTCGTGCTCAGCTACAATTGGGGCGCTTTCGACGCGGTGATGGCGCGTCGCCTGTTCGGCGGGCCACCGCTCGTCCACCATGAGGACGGGTTCAACCAGGACGAGGCCGAGCGGCTCAACGGCAAGCGCAATCTCTACCGTCGCCTCGGCCTTCCCGCAGCTTACCGGCTGGTCGTGCCGTCGGCGCGGCTCGAACGGATCGCGCTCGGTGATTGGCGGCAGGCACGCGAGCGCCTCGAGCGAATCCCGAACGGAGTGTCGGTCGATCGCTTTACGCAGCCGGTAGCCGATGACGCCATCCCGGGCCTGCACCACCGCGAGGGGGAAGTGGTGATCGGCACGATCGCCGGGCTTCGCGCCGTCAAGAACCTGCCGCGGCTGGTGCGGGCGTTCGCTGGCATGCAGATGAAGAATGCGCGGCTCGTGATCGTCGGCGAGGGACCGGAGAGCGAGGCGATCGTCGCCGAGGCGCGGCGATGCGGGGTCGCCGATCGGTTGGTGCTTCCGGGCTTTCTCCCCGATGCGGCGCGTTACGCCGCGCGCTTCGATCTGTTCGCGCTATCGTCCGACAGCGAGCAATTTCCAATTTCGCTGGTCGAAGCGATGGCCGCGGGCC
>JAQGLH010000370.1 GCA_028293005.1 Alphaproteobacteria bacterium | reverse complement strand
GGATCGTTGTCGCCAAGCGCAACCAGCGCGGCGGTGCCGATCGCGACGGCGTCGGCGCCGAGCGCAAGCGCCTTGGCGACATCGGCGCCGTTGCGGATGCCGCCCGACACGATCAGCTGCACCTTGCGGTGCATGCCGAGCTCCTGAAGCGCCTGCACCGCCGGCCGGATCGCCGCGAGGATCGGGATCCCGACATGCTCGATGAACACTTCCTGCGTCGCCGCGGTGCCGCCCTGCATGCCGTCGAGCACGACCACGTCGGCGCCCGATTTCACGGCGAGCGCAACGTCATAATAAGGACGGGTGGCGCCGATCTTGACGTAGATCGGCTTTTCCCAGTCGGTGATCTCGCGCAGCTCCTCGATCTTGATCTCGAGGTCGTCCGGCCCGGTCCAGTCGGGGTGGCGGCAGGCCGAGCGCTGGTCGATGCCCTTGGGCAGGTTGCGCATCTCGGCGACGCGATCGGAAATCTTCTGGCCGAGCAGCATGCCGCCGCCGCCCGGCTTGGCGCCTTGCCCGATCACCACCTCGATCGCGTCGGCCTTGCGCAGATCGTCGGGGTTCATGCCGTAGCGCGACGGCAGATATTGGTAGACCAAGGTCTGCGACTGGCCGCGCTCCTCGGCAGTCATGCCGCCGTCGCCGGTGGTCGTCGAGGTGCCCGCGATCGATGCGCCGCGGCCGAGCGCTTCCTTCGCCTGCGCCGAAAGCGAGCCGAAGCTCATGCCGGCGATCGTCACCGGGATCTTGAGATGGATCGGCTTCTTCGCGAAGCGGGTGCCAAGCCAGACGTCGGTCGTGCATTTCTCGCGATAGCCTTCGAGCGGATAGCGCGAGATCGAGGCACCAAGGAACAGCAGGTCGTCGAAGTGCGGAAGCTGGCGTTTCGTGCCGGCGCCGCGGATGTCGTAGATGCCGGTTGCCGCCGCGCGGCGGATCTCGGCCATCGAAGCCGGATCGAAGGTCGCAGACTGGCGCGGCAGCGTCTGCGGAATATGCGTAAGGTCCATCTGGTCGAAATCCTCAATATGCGGCGGCATTGTCGACGTGGAAATTGTAGAGCGTGCGGCCCGAGCCGTAGCGCTTGAAGTCTTCCGGCTTGATGCTGTCGTCGACGCCAGCGCTGCTGAGCAGCTCGCGAAGCGCGGTGACATGCTCGTCGCGCATCTCCTTCTCGACGCAATCGGCGCCGAGGCCGCGGACCGTTCCGCGCACGAACAATCTGGCTTCGTAGATCGAATCGCCGAGCGCCTCGCCGGCATCGCCGAGCACCACCAGCGTCCCCGATTGCGCCATGAAGGCGCTCATCGGCCCGATCGAGCCTTTGACGACGATGTCGATGCCCTTCATCGAGATGCCGCAGCGCGCCGAGGCATTGCCCTCGACGACCAGCAGGCCGCCATGCGCGGTCGCGCCAGCCGCCTGGCTCGCGTCGCCTTTGACGACGATCTTGCCCGACATCATGTTCTCGGCGACGCCGACGCCGGCATTGCCGCCGATGACGATCGTCGCCTGCTTGTTCATGCCGCCACAATAATAGCCAGCGTGCCCGGCGATCTCGACCGTGATCGGGGCATCGAGCCCGACCGCCAGCGCGTGCTGCCCTTGTGGGTTCTCGACGCGCCAGAGCGTCTCGTTGGTGTCCGACTTGAGGGCATGGAGCTGGTTGTTGAGCTCGCGGCGGCCGGTCTTGGCCATGTCGATGACGCGCATCAGTTGCGCTCCCACACGTAGACCCGCGCCGGCTCGGGTTCGAACACCTTCGCCTGCTCGATGCCGGGAAGACCGACCAAAGCGCGATATTCCGACGCGAAAGCGACATAACGGTCGGTCTCGGCCATCACCGCCGGCTTGCACGAGATCGGATCGCGCAGAACGGCAAAGCCATTTTCGGTGCCGACCACGAAGGTGAAGAAGCCGTCGAGATCGTCGAGACTGGCTTCGAGCGCTTCGGCGAGGGTCGCGCCTCCCATCAGCTTCCAGCTGAGGTACCCGGCGGCGACCTCGCTGTCGTTTTCGGTCGCGAAATCAATTCCCTCGGGCTTGAGCATGCGGCGCAGGCTATAATGGTTCGAAAGCGAGCCGTTGTGGACGAGGCACTGGTCCGCCCCGGTCGAGAAGGGGTGCGCGCCGGCGGTCGTGACTGCGCTCTCGGTCGCCATGCGCGTGTGGCCGATGCCGTGGCTGCCGGACATCAGGGGCAGGCCGAACTGCGTCGCGACCTCGGCCGGAAGGCCGACCTCCTTGTAGAGCTCGATCCGGTGTCCGCTGCCGATGATTGCGAGGTCGGGCCGGTTGGTGGCAAGCCAGGCGCGGACGACGTCTTCGTTCTCCTTGGGGAAGGAGAGCACGAGGTGGGTGTGGCGCACCGTCCCCTCGGCGTATTGCGCCAGGCCCTCAACGACCTCGTGGAGCCGGCTGCCGCGCACCGTCAGCTTCAGATGGTCGGCGTCACCGGCGCCGTATACGGCGAATCCGGCGCTGTCCGGCCCGCGATCGGTCATGACCTCGAGCATCTCTGCCAGCAGCGCGCCAAGCTCTGGTTCCAGCGACCGGTCCTTCAGGAACAGTCCGACAATTCCGCACATAAATCCCTCGATGTTTGCCCCGGCCTCGGTGCCAACATTGAAGGCAGCTGTCAATCAATTCGAAAAATATATTCCCTAAAGGAAAATACGTGGTCGCTAAGGTTCGCGGATAAACGAACACCGAAA
>JAQGLH010000349.1 GCA_028293005.1 Alphaproteobacteria bacterium | reverse complement strand
TGGTGCATGGGCGGATGAAGGGCCCGGAGCGCGACGAGGTGATGGCCGCCTTCCAGCGCGGCGCGATCGCGGTGCTGGTCGCGACGACGGTGATCGAGGTCGGCGTCGATGTTCCCAATGCGAGCCTGATGGTCGTCGAGGGCGCAGAGCGGTTCGGGCTCGCCCAGCTCCACCAGCTGCGCGGCCGCGTCGGCCGGGGCGAGGAACGATCGGTCTGCCTTCTCCTGCGCGGTAACCTGCTCAGCGAGACAGCGCGCGCGCGGCTGATGCTGATGCGCGAGACCAGCGATGGCTTCCGTATCGCCGAGGAGGATCTGCGGCTGCGCGGCGCCGGCGAGATATTGGGCACGCGCCAATCGGGCGAGGCCAAGTTCCGGCTCGCGAGCCCAGAGCAGATCCAGGAGCTGATCCAGCGCGCGACCGACGACGCCCGCCTGCTCGTCGACCGCGACGGCGGCCTCGACGGCCCCCGCGGCCAGGCGGCGCGAATATTGCTCTATCTGATGGAAAGAGACGCGGCGGTGGGGCTGCTTCGAAGCGGATAGGCAGCCCGAGTGCGGCGGGTCACCCTCATTCCGTTCGGCCTGAGCTTGTCGAAAGCCCTCACTTTCCTCGAGACGAGTGGGAAATCGTTCGGACGATACCAGCGCGAGGGGAGCTATCCTGCCCGCACCAGCAAGCCGTGCTTCTTCCTGCCAGCTGAAATCCTCACCTGGTCCGTCACCACGATGCTTGCGCCCTCATCGTCGGCTTTGTCGCCGTCGACCCGCGCGCCGCCGCCGGCGATCAGCCGTCGGGCTTCGCCTTTGGACGCGACGAGCCCGAGCCCGACCAGCGCGTCGACCAGGCCGATCTCGCCCGATGGAACCGCAAGCGTCGGCAGATCACCCCCCGCACTGCCTTCCTCGAACGTCTTGCGCGCGGTCTCGGCGGCGTCGGCCGCTGCGTCGGGGCCGTGCGCCATCGCGGTGGCGGCGTCGGCGAGCAATTTCTTTGCTTCGTTGATCTCGCTGCCGCCGAGCGCCTCGAGCCGACCGATCTCGCCGAGCGGCAGGTCGGTGAACAGCCGCAGGAAGCGGCCGACGTCGGCATCCTGGCTGTTCCGCCAGAATTGCCAATAATCATACGGCTTGAGCTGCTCGGCGTTGAGCCAGACCGCGCCCGCCGCGGTCTTGCCCATCTTGCCGCCGTCGGCGGTGGTGATCAGCGGAGTGGTGAGGCCGAACAATTGGGTGCCGTCGATACGGCGGGTGAGCTCGATGCCATTGACGATATTGCCCCATTGGTCCGAGCCGCCCATCTGCAGCCGGCATTCGACGCGCCGCGACAGTTCGAGGAAATCATAGGCCTGGAGGATCATGTAATTGAATTCGAGGAACGTGAGCGGCTGCTCGCGGTCGAGCCGCAGGCGCACCGAATCGAACGTCAGCATCCGGTTGATGGTGAAGTGCGGGCCGATGTCGCGAAGGAAGGGGATGTAGTCGAGCGTGCTTAGCCAATCGTCGTTGTTGATCATGATCGCGTCGGTCGGCCCGTCGCCGAAGACGAGGAACCGCTCGAACACGCGCCGGATCGACCCGATGTTCGCGTCGATCGCCGCATCGTCGAGCAATTTGCGGCTCTCGTCCTTGCCTGAAGGATCGCCGATCTTGGTCGTTCCGCCGCCCATGACGACGATCGGCTTGTGACCTGCCTGCTGGAGGCGGCGCAGCATCATGATCTGGACCAGGCTGCCGACATGGAGCGACGGCGCGGTCGCATCGAAGCCGATATAGCCGGGAACGACCTGCTTCTGCGCAAGCGTGTCGAGCGCTTCCGCATCGGTGATCTGGTGGATATAGCCGCGGTTGCCGAGGATGCGCAGGAGTTCGGAACGATGGTCGGTCATGGCCGCGCGGTTAACATGGGGTCACCGGGTTGAACAGGCCGTCGCGCACGCGCCAGCGGCCGCCGGGCTGAGCGGTCATCGTGCAGCACCTGCAGCCGCATCCTAGCGCCCCGTGCCCGGCGCTACGCGGCATCGAGGTCGAGGCCGGCCGTTCGGGTTCGCAACTCCTCAAGCTTTCCTATCTGCTCACCGGCGACATCGAGGGGCTGAGCCTGCCTTATCCCGGCGCGGCCGCCCGCACCGACGGCCTTTGGCAGCACAGCTGCTTCGAGGCATTCGTGCGCGCGCCGGGCGCTTCGGCTTATTATGAATTCAACTTCGCGCCTACCGGCGCATGGGCGGCGTACCGGTTGCGCGGCTATCGCGAGGGGATGGCCCCGGCGGGGGTGGCGGCGCCGTTGATCGTGACCGATCGCACGCCCGAGCATTTTCTCTGCCGGGTCGAGGTCGCGCTCGATGGCCTCGCCGAGCTCGGAGAGGGGCCGTGGCAGCTCGGCATCTCGGCGGTGATCGAAGAGCGGCACGGCCGCAAATCCTATTGGGCGCTGGCGCATCCCCAGGGAAAAGCGGATTTTCATCATGTCGATTGCTTTGTGCTCGAACTGCCCGCACCAAGCGCAGCATGAAATTCGGCATCGAACGTCTGCTTGCCAGCGCCTCGCTTCGCGCCCCGCTCGAGGGCAAAAGGGTCGCTTTGCTCGCCCACCCGGCCTCGGTCACGCGCGACCTCACCCACAGCCTCGATGCGCTCGCCGCGTGCGACGGCATCACGCTCAGCGCCGCGCTCGGGCCGCAGCACGGCCTGAGGGGCGACAAGCAGGATAATATGGTCGAATCGCCCGATTTCACAGATCCGATCCACGGCATTCCGGTGTTCAGCCTCTATGGCGAGGTGCGGCGGCCGACGCCGGAGATGATGGCCAGCTTCGACGTCCTGCTCGTCGATCTGCAAGATCTGGGCTGCCGGATCTACACGTTCATCACGACCTTGCTCTACGTGCTCGAAGCGGCCGCCGAGCATCGCAAATCGGTGTGGGTGCTCGACCGGCCCAATCCCGCCGGCCGCCCGATCGAGGGTCTGTCCTTGCGGCCGGGCTGGGAGAGCTTCGTCGGGGCAGGGCCGCTGCCGATGCGCCACGGCCTCACGCTCGGCGAGCTCGGCCTGTGGTTCGTCGACCACTTCAAGCTCGACGTCGATTACCGGCTGATCTCGATGGAGGGC
>JAQGLH010000348.1 GCA_028293005.1 Alphaproteobacteria bacterium | reverse complement strand
CGCGCAGCCTCGCGCCAAGAATCGGTGATGCGCGACTGGACCGCATAAGAACGCAGCAGGCCCGACAGCAGCAATGACACGCTCAGCAACGCCCACGCCACACGCTCGAGCCCCTCGCGGCGGGCTCCGCCGACCGACCAGCAGACGAGGCCGACGACGGCGTAGACGATCGCCGGCCACCAGCCGGTCATCGCTCGCCTCCCGAAGAATCCCGTGAAACCTTTTGATCGAGCGCCCGAGCCGGACCCTCACCGCGAGCGCGGCGGACCCGCGCCGGAATTCCAAAGGCGACCTTGCCCGCGGGGACGTCGCCGAGAACGAGCGAGCACGCCCCGATCAACGCGCCGGATCCCACCGTCACCGGCCCGAGGATTTTTGCACCTGGGCCGATGTCGACGCCGTCTCCCACGACCGGTGGTCCGTCCGCGCCGTTCGTTCCCAACGTAACCTGTTGCATGATCAGGCAATTCGCGCCGACCTTGGTGTCCGGATGGATTACCACGCCGTTCGGATGCGGCAGGAGCAGACCCCCTCCGATATCGCATTGCAGATCGATCTCAGCCTGGGTGACGATCGACCAGAAGCGATGCTGCAATGCCCAATATTTGCGGCCCAGCCAATTGCCGCGGCTCGCCGCGGACTGATAGCGCCGGATGGTGCGGAGCAGACGCCGCGACGGATCCCAATAACGCCGCGGACGTTCACGTGACCAATCGGGTTCCATCATCGTCCGTTATAATGAGCAGCCCATGCGATCAACATGCCACGCGCCGATGTATCGTCCTGCCGCAAGTGGCGCGGCTCCGGCCGCAGGCGTGTCGAGTGCGTCGGCTACGGCCTGTTGGAAGCGGAAGCAGGGACTTTTCGTACATCAGCCGATCGTATAGATGGACCGCTGCCGCAGCACGAGCAACGGAACGTCTCGACACATAGTCCGGTGGCGGCAATTCGGCGATTTGGAAAGTGATTACTGCGCCGAACAGTCGATGACCGGACAATGGAGCAGATATTTCCGATGAACGATCAGAGATCCCTGGTACCGCATGGCGCCGACGACGGCCAGCTGGTGACGTTGTATCGCTACGCGGATTTGGAGCCGGAAGAGCAGCAGGAGCAGCTCCTCGATCTCGCCGAGCTGAAGGCGATGATCTTCCGGCAGCGTTACTGGATCATCGGATCGGTTCTCGTCGCGCTGCTGCTGGGCATGGTGGCGACGATGCTGGCGACGCGCATCTACCGATCGACCGCGTCGATCCAGGTGGAGGAAAACACGCCGATCCTCACCAAAGGGCAGGAGGCGGTCGAGCCGACCGTGACATCCACCAACATGCAGCGCTACATGCAAGCGCAGATCGACGTGCTGAAGAGCCGCTATCTGGCCGGACGCGTCACGGACCAGCTCAAACTCCCCCAGAACCCCATGTTCCTGAAAATGACGGGCCTGGATGAAGCGAACCTCTCGCCCGAGGCGCTGCGCGGCGCAATCGTCTCGCTGGTTCAAAACAGCATGACCGCCGAGGCGCCCGGACTGTCTCAAGTCATCACCATCAGCTACGAGAGCGCTAATCCGAACCTTTCCGCGGCGGTTGCCAATGCCTATGCGGAGAATCTGATCACCGGAAACCTCGAGCGCAAATATGAATCGAGCTCCTACGCGCGCGATTTCCTGGCGCGCGAGCTCGGGCGAGCCAAGCAGCGCCTGGAGAATTCCGAGCGCGCGGCGCTGCTTTACGCGCGCAACGCGCAGATCGTCGACATGAGCGGCCCCGCGCCGGGCCCGTCCGACAGCGGCGGGTCTAACTCCGTCGTTCCCACGGCCTCGCTTCCGGTCGCCAGCCTCGTGCAGATGAACTCGGATCTCGCGACCGCTAGGACGGCGCGCATCCAGGCCGAGCAAAGATGGCGAACCGCCTCGTCAATGCCGCTCATGGGCTTGCCCGAGGTGGTCCAGAACGCGGCTATTCAAGGCTTGCAGTCGGACCGCGCCGCGCTTGTCGGAACGGCGAACAAGCTCGAGCAGACCTTTACCCCTGAATATCCGGACGTCGTTCGCGCCAAGGCGTCGATCGCATCGATCGACAAAGAGATTCAGATGCGCGCGCGTCAGGTGCTCGATTCGATCCGGCAGCAGTTCGTTGCCGCGGAGCGCCAGGAGAATGCTATCGCCGCCCGCATGGGCGGCCTCAAGGCGGACACGCAGCAAGAGCAGGACCGGCGGGTGCAATTCGACATCCTGAACCGCGAGGCGGGGACGAACCGCGCGCTCTACGACGGCCTGCTGCAGCGCTACCGCGAAGTCAGCACCGCCGCCGGCGTCACCAACAACAATATCTCGGTCCTCGACAGGGCGGCGGCGGACCGCACGCCGGTCTCGCCCAAGCCGTTGCGGAACATGTTCCTCGCGCTCGTCGCCGGTCTCGGCCTCGGCCTCGGGATCGCCTTCGTGCGCGACCGCATGAGCGATTCGGTCCGCTCTCCCGACGATGTTCTGAGCAAGCTGGGATTGCCGCTGCTCGGCACCACGCCCGTCGTCCGCGCCGCCAATGTGAAGCGCGATCTCACCCTGCCGCGCTCGGCGCTGTCGGAAGCCTATCACTCGGTCCGCTCGTCGATCGAATTCGCGACCACCAGCGGCGCGCCGCGATCGCTGCTGATCACCAGCACCCGGCCCGGCGAAGGCAAGAGCACGACGGCGATGGCGATGGCGGCCGATTTCGCGACGGTCGGCATGAAGGTGCTCCTCGTCGACGCCGATCTCCGGCGGCCCGCGCTGCACAGTGCGATGGGGATCGCGAACAAGAACGGGTTCGTGCACATATTGGTCGGCCGGCAAACCATCGAAGGTGCGGTCCGCCAGGCCGAAGGCTTTAAGTTCCTCCCGAGCGGCGCGATCCCGCCGAACCCGAGCGAGCTTCTCGCTCCGCACCACATCCGCGCGTTCCTCCAGAAGGCGGAAGCGCTTTTCGACGTCGTCATATTCGACGGGCCGCCGGTGATGGGGCTTGCCGATTCGCCGCAGCTTTCCTCGGTCGTCGACAGCACCGTCCTGGTCATGGAAGCTGCGACCAATCGCGGCCAGGCGCGCGCGGTGATCCGCCGGCTTCGCGCCGCCAAGGCGAACGTCGTGGGCATCGTCCTGACGAAGTTCAGCGCGAAGGACGCCGGCTACGGCCACGATTACGCTTATTATTACGAATACCGCTCCAAGGAGGGCGGCGGAAGCAAGTCGAACGCGCCCAAGCATATCGAGGCGGAGTAGCTTTCGCCGAACGTCGTTCCCGGCCGGCCGGCCGCGCCTCCGCCTCGCAAAGGTGCCGGCGCTATCGCAATCCTATCGCTCGCGCACCGCACCAGCCCGGGGCGCCGCTCTTGAAAGCGGGCGCAGCGAGACGTGCTGCAGCCAAGCATCGACGCGACCGGCCCGATCATGATCGATGCGAAGCACGAC
>JAQGLH010000316.1 GCA_028293005.1 Alphaproteobacteria bacterium | reverse complement strand
AGGAATGAAGCGCGCAGCCCACTCCTCCCCTGCATTTGCAGGGAAGGGGGTTCTTGCCCTCGTGACGACCTAGTCGCGCAGCAATTCGTTGATGCTGGTCTTGGAGCGGGTACGCGCGTCGACGCGCTTGACGATCACCGCGCACGAAAGCGACGGGCCGTTGCCGCTGCCAGGCGGCAGCGTGCCGGGCACGACCACCGAAAAGGCCGGAACCCGGCCGATGAAGATCTCGCCGCTTGCCCGGTCGACGATCTTGGTGGAGGCGCCGATGAACACGCCCATCGACAACACCGCTCCTTCCTCGATCACCACGCCTTCGGCGACCTCTGAACGCGCGCCGATGAAGGCGCCGTCCTCGATGATCACTGGTCCCGCCTGGAGCGGCTCGAGCACGCCGCCGATGCCGGCGCCGCCCGAGATATGGACGTTCTTGCCGATCTGCGCGCAGCTCCCGACCGTCGCCCAGGTGTCGACCATCGTCCCCTCGTCGACATAGGCGCCGATATTGACGAAGCTCGGCATCAGCACCGCGCCCTTGCCGACATAGGCGCCGCGGCGGACGATCGCGCCGGGCACCGCGCGGAAGCCCGCCTGGGTGAAGCGCGCCGCGTCCCAGCCGAGGAACTTCGACGGGACCTTGTCCCACCAGGGCGCGCCGCCGGGCCCGCCGCCGATCAGCTCCATCGGGGTGAGGCGAAAGCTCAGCAGCACCGCTTTCTTGAGCCATTGATTGACGTGCCAGCCGTCTGGCCCCTTCTCCGCCACCCGCAGCTCGCCCACGTCGAGCGCCGCCAGCGCGGCCTCGACCGCGTCGCGGACACCGTTTTCGCTCGGACCATTCGCCTGGCCGATGCCGTCGCGTGCCTCCCACGCTTGTTCGATCCTCGCTTGCAGCGCTTCGCTCATTCTTTTTCTACCTTCATTGCTTCCGGCATGGCGTCCGGACCCGATGTTTGGGCCTCTGGCCCCAATGCTTCAGGGCCAATGATCTCGGCCAGCCAGGCCCCGATATCGGTGATGTGGTGATCGATAAAGGCGGGATCGGCGCCGTGGTCGCCCCGTTCCGAGCCATTGTCGATCCAGACCGTGGTCATGCCGAGCGCCTTGGCCGGTTCGAGGTTGCGCGCCATGTCCTCGGCGAACAATGCCCGCGTCGGATCGATCGCGAAGCGCGCGCACATTGCGGCATAAGCGCGCGGATCGGGCTTGGGCAGATAGTCCATCGCGTGGATGTCGTGGATTCCATCGAAAAGGCCGGTGAGCCCGAGCTTGTCGAGCACCCGCCCCGCATAGGCCGCATCGCCGTTGGTGAACACGAACCGACGCCCCGGCAAACATTGCAACGCGTTAACCACGACAGGGTCCGCCGAGATGCGCGCAAGATCGATATCGTGGACATAATCGAGGAATTCGCGGGGCTCGACTCCGTTCGCGGCCATCAGCCCGGCCAGGGTGGTGCCATGTTCGTGAAAATAGGACTTTTGCACTCGGCGCGCCTCGACGGCGTCGCAGCCCAGCAACCGCTGGATGAAGGTGCCCATCCGCTGGTCGATCAACTCGAACAAATTGGCGGACGCGGGATAGAGGCTGTTGTCGAGATCGAAGATCCAGCAGTCGATATGGTCAAAGGGCGGGCGCACGCGGCACCGTCTAGCCCGCAGTCCGATCTTCAGCAAAGCGAAAGCTTTTCATGCCTACAAGTATCTGATATCGCTGTGGTTTAGTCTGGCAACATGAGAACCTATCCGATCGCAAACTATCTTTCCGCCTCGGCGTGCCTGCTTGCGCTGGCCTTAGGCGGCTGTGGCGGCGGCGGGGCCGCGCCCCAGCCGATCCCGGCGCCGGCCCCTGCGCCCGCTCCTCCGGCACCGCCTCCTCCGCCGCCGCCACCACCCCCACCGCCAAGCGCGACGCCCTCCTCCTTCAACGACGCAGAATATCAGCGCTCGAACGGTGCCAACACGCATAACGCGCTCGCCGCCTATCAGGCTGGCGGCACCGGCCGCGGCGTCAAGATCGCGATCGTCGACACCGGCATCAACCCGACACTCGCCGAATTCGCCGGGCGCATCGATCCGGCCAGCCGCGACATCGTCTCCACCCGCGGGGTGGTCGACAACGAAGGCCACGGCACCGCCGTCGCCGGTGTCGCCGCCGCCGCGCGCAACGGCGACAAGATCCTCGGCGTGGCGTTCGATGCGACGATCCTCTCGCTCAACACCGCCGATCCGACCGACTGCCCCAGCACTGGCTGCCAACATAGCGACACCGCCATTGCTTCGGCGATCGACGTGGCACGCACCAACGGCGCACGCATCGTCAACCTCTCGCTCGGCGGCGAGGGTGCGGCGCCGGTCGTGATCGATGCGGTCAGGCGGGCGACCGCGGCCGGGATGGTCGTGGTGGTCGCAGCCGGCAACGACAGCGCGGCCGACCCGGACCAGTTTGCGCGCCAGCTTGCCGGCCAGGGCAGTGGCAACGTCATCATCGCCGGGGCGATGAACGCCAGTGGTCAGATAGCCAGCTTCTCGAACAGCGCCGGCAGCGCGGCTCAATATTATCTGACCGCGCTTGGCGAGCGCGTGCGGACCTTCGACAATCACGGCACGGACGCGCTCTATTCGGGGACATCCTTCTCGACCCCGGTGATCAGCGGCGCGGCCGCGTTGCTCGCCAGCGCCTTCCCCAACCTCAGCGGCGCGCAGATCGTCGATTTGCTGCTCAGCTCGGCGGACGACGCCGGCGCGGCGGGCGACGACCCGGTGTTCGGCAACGGCATCCTCAACATTCAGCGCGCGTTCGCGCCCAAGGGCACCACCGCGGTGGCTGGAACCGCGACGCCGGTGTCGGTCAGCGACAACGGCACGATGTCCGGCGCGATGGGCGATGCCACTCCTCAGATGGTCGGCGCGATCATCCTCGACGGCTATTCGCGCGCTTATGCACTCAACCTTGCGAACACGCTTGCCGTCGCAGCGCGTGAGCAGCCGCTGGCGCGCTCGCTGAGCGGTCATTTGCGCAGCGCCGCAGCAAACTCGGGCACCACCGCGCTGTCGGTCACGATCGACCGCAACCTCGACAACCAGCCGATCGTCGGCTTGGCGCAGACCGGGCTCAGCTACCAGGATAGCCGCGCCGCCCGGACCGTCGCCGCGCTCGCGGTCAGCCGGATCACGCCCAACACTGCCGTCGCGCTCGGCTTCGCGGAGAGCGGACGCACGCTCCAGCAAAGGCTCGCCGGCGTTGGCGAGAACGCCTTTCTGGTTGCGCGCGATCCGGCCGATCGGGCGGGGTTCGACAGCCAGGACAGCCGCAGCATCGGCGCGCGCCATCGCATCGGGAGCGTCGGTGTGACGCTCACCGGCGAGCGCGGCAACGTCTACCAGACCAACTCCCGCTTCGGCGCGCAAGCGCCGCGCTACGAGGCGAGCACGCTGACGCTCGATCGCACGCTCGGACGTGCGACATTGACCCTGGGCGCCTCGCGGCTGAGCGAACAGGCGACGATCCTCGGCGCGCGCTTCGCCTCGGCGTTCACCAGCGGCGGCGCGACCAGCACCTTCGTCGACGGCAGCGCGGCATTCGATCTCGGCCGCGGCTGGACCGCTTTCGCCAGCTACCGCCGGGGCTGGACGAACATGGCCGGCACCGGTGCGCTGGTCGAGGACGGGCGGCTGAGCAGCAGCGCCTTCGCGTTCGACTTGGCCAAGCGCAACGCCTTACGCGGCGGCGACTGGCTCGCCTTCCGGCTGATGCAGCCGCTGCGCGTCCGCTCTGGCGGGTTCGCGATGAACCTGCCGACATCCTATGATTACGCCACCGGCCAGGCTGGCTTCGAGCAAAGGCTGCTGAGCCTCGCGCCGCCGGGCCGCGAGATCGACGCCGAACTCGCCTATGGCGTCAGCCTGCCGGCCGGCACCCTCGGCGCCAACGCCTATCTTCGCCGCCAGCCAGGTCATATCCAGACCGCCGCCGATGACATCGGCGCGGCGCTGCGGTTCACGTTGGGATTTTCGGGAGCGAAGAAGCCCCTCCACTACCGGCGGCCGGTCCTCCGCGCCTCGAAATCGAGAGGAGGAGTTTTCCCACTCCCCTCCTTCCGGAGGGAGGGGAGCGCA
>JAQGLH010000306.1 GCA_028293005.1 Alphaproteobacteria bacterium | reverse complement strand
GGTTCCGATCCCTGCGGCGTCCCCACTGAGGAAACCCCAGCCGATCAACGCCAGCGACGCGGTGACGAAGATGACGAACGCCCAGCCGGTCCAGCGCCGGCCGAGATCGAGCGAGACGAGGAACGCGGCGATCGCGCCCGCGATCGAGCCGTACCATTGCAGGCCGTCGAGCAACGCGTCGCTCATTCGCCGATCAACTCGCGGCCGATCAGGAAGCGGCGTATCTCGTTGGTGCCAGCGCCGATGTCGTAGAGCTTGGCATCGCGCAGATAACGCTCGACCGGCCATTCCTTGGTATAGCCCGCGCCGCCGAGCGCTTGGATCGCTTCGAGCGCGCTCCTCACCGCATTCTCGCTCGCGAGCAGGATCGCGCCGGCGGCATCGGAGCGCGTCGCCTTTCCCGCGTCGCACGCGCGCGCGACCGCATAGACATAGGCGCGCGCCGAATTGAGCGCGACATACATGTCCGCGACCTTGGCCTGGATGAGCTGGAAGCTGCCGATCGGCTTGCCGAACTGCTTGCGCTCGCGCACGTAGGGAAGCACCACATCGAGGCATGCCTGCATGATGCCGAGGGGCCCGGCGGCGAGCACCGCGCGTTCATAGTCGAGGCCGGACATCAGGATCTTGGCGCCCTCGCCTTCGCGCCCCATCAAATTTTCGGCGGGCACTTCGCAATCCTCGAACACCAGCTCAGCGGTGTCGGATCCGCGCATGCCCATCTTGTCGAGCTTGTTCGAGACCGAAAAGCCGGCCGTACCGCGCTCGACCAGGAAAGTGCTGATCCCGCGCGGCCCCGCTTCGGGATCGGTCTTGGCATAGACCACCAGAGTGTCCGCGGCGGGGGCGTTGGTGATCCAGAATTTGGTGCCGTTGAGGACGTAGCGATCGTTGCCGCTTTTCTCCGCCTTGAGCTTCATCGACACCACGTCGGAGCCCGATCCCGCCTCCGACATGGCCAGGCTGCCGACGTGCTCGCCGCTGATCAGCTTGGGCAGGAATTTGTTTTTCTGCTCGGGCGTGCCCCAGCGCCTGATCTGGTTGACGCACAGGTTCGAATGCGCCCCGTAGCTGAGCCCGACCGAGGCCGACGCGCGCGAGACTTCCTCCATCGCGACGCAATGCTCGACATAGCCGAGCCCGAGCCCGCCATATTCCTCCTCGACGGTGATGCCGTGCAGCCCGAGCGCACCCATCTCCGGCCAGAGCTCGCGCCTGAACTGATTGGTTTCATCGATCTCGGCGGCGTGCGGGGCGATGCGGTCGGCGGCGAAGCGGCGGGTGGTCTCCCGAATGGCGTCGGCCATCTCGCCCAGCGCGAAATCCAGACCGGTCTCCATCCAGAGTCACTCCTCTTGCCCGAGCCTCGGAGCCGGGAACAGGCCGAACAGGCCTGCAGCGACGGAGGCTCTAGCAGAGCCGCGCAGATTTGAACAAGGCGGTGCGGCTGCCTATCTTGGAGGGAGCAATCCGTCACGGAGCCGGGGTTCATGAGCGCAGATCCAATCGTCATCCTGTCCTACGCACGCACGCCGATGGGAAGCTTCCAGGGCAGCCTTGCGGGGGCGAGCGCCACGGAGCTCGGCGCCGCCGCGGTCGGCGCCGCGGTCGAGCGGGCGGGAGTCGCGAAAGACGGCATCGACAAGATCTACATGGGCTGCGTGCTCTCGGCCGGTCTCGGCCAAGCGCCCGCACGCCAGGCGGCGCTCAAGGCCGGCCTGAGCAACTCGATTGAAGCGACCACGGTCAACAAGATGTGCGGATCGGGCATGCAGGCGGCGATCATCGCCGCCGACACGCTCGCGGCGGGATCGGCTGACCTGATCGTCGCCGGCGGCATGGAGAGCATGACCAACGCCCCCTATCTGATGCCGAAGCATCGTGGCGGCGCGCGCATCGGCCACGACACGATCTACGACCATATGTTCCTCGACGGGCTCGAGGATGCCTATGACGGCGGGCGGCTGATGGGCAGCTTTGCCGAGGAGTCCGCCGGCCTTTATCAATTCACCCGCAAGGCGCAGGACGATTACGCGATCGCCTCGCTCGAACGCGCGCAGAAAGCGCAACGGGAGGGCTGGTTCGATCGCGAGATCGTCCCCGTCGAGGTCGCCGGCCGCAAAGGCGCCGTCACCGTCGCCCAGGACGAGCAGCCGGGCAAAGGCGATGCCGCCAAAATCCCCTCGCTGAAGCCCGCCTTCGCCAAGGACGGAACGATCACGGCCGCGAACGCGTCATCGATCTCGGATGGTGCCGCGGCTTTGGTGATCACGCGCCAGAGCGTCGCCGACCGGCTCGGCATCGCCCCGGTCGCGAGGATCGTCAGCCATGCCGCGCATGCGCACGAGCCGGCGCTGTTCACCACGGCGCCGGTCGGCGCGATCAGGAAGGCGCTCGAGAAAGCCGGCTGGAACGTCGGCGATGTCGATCTCTACGAGGTCAACGAGGCTTTCGCCTGCGTCGCGATGATCGCCATGCAGGACCTCGGCATTTCGCACGATGTGATCAACGTCCATGGCGGGGCGACCGCGCTCGGCCATCCGATCGGTGCGAGCGGCGCGCGCGTGCTGGCGACCCTGCTCTCGGCTCTGGAGACGCACGGCCAGAAGCGCGGGCTGGCGTCTTTGTGCATCGGCGGCGGAGAAGCGACCGCGATGGCGGTGGAGCTGTTGAACTAAGACCCCTTCGCGCAAGCGGGAGCGAAAAGGTCGAAAAGGGAAAGCGGCCTCAAAAACTCTCGCCGCGGTCGACGCCCCAGATGTGGGCGGTGCTGATATAGCCGCGCCTCCCCTTTATATCGATGCGGCACCAATCGTTGGCGCAGTCGGTCAGCCGGCCGACCACGCCGGGCTGGGCGAGGTAACGGATTTTCGACGTAACGTCGGGATTTTCGCGGACCGGCTGCGGCTCCTCGCCGGTGACCAAGGCGGTGCGGGTCTCGCTCAGCAGATTGACGAGCATCCAGCCGGTGGTGCCGTCGGGATCCTGGATCTTGCGCCAATTGGGATAGACCTCGATCACCTTGATCGGCAGGTCGGCGCGCCGGTACTGCCAGGCGGCCGGATAGTTGCGGCCGGGGCCGCTGCGCATCATCGCCTCGCTCGCCGCGATCGACGCCCAATAAGGGGTCTTCTTCGCCTTCTGGGCCTGGGCGCCTGGTATCACCAGCGCCATCACCGCCGCCATTGCGAACGCCTTCAGCACCCCGCTCTTTTTCATCGTGCGCCTTCCTCGTCATCGCATCGGACCTGATCGACGGCCCGCTGTCCGGACCTGATCTAGGCCCAGCCGAACGGCTGCTTCAACCTGCAATTTGCCGCATGGTTCAACACCGCGCCGGCATCGGATGAAGCAGGCTCAATCGCCGGTCTGGATGCGCTCGATCAGCTGGCGGACCGTCGGAACGAAGCCATTGGAATAGAAGGGATCCTGCTTGAAGCGGAACGCGGCGTGGCCGGCGAACATCAGATTATGCTCGGTCGGTCCGCCATGCGCGATGTCCTGCAGCGTCTTCTGGATGCAGAAGCTGCGCGGATCGGCGAGCCGTCCGGTACTGTTCTTCTCGTTGTCGGCCCAGGACGAGAAGGCGCATTGGCTGAGGCAGCCCATGCAGTCGGACTGATCCTTGCGGATGATCGCTTTTTCCTCCGGCGCCACGAACACCAGAGTCTCGTCCGGCGTCTTCAGTGCTTCGGTGAAGCCCTGCGCATACCATTCGCGCGCGTGAAGCAGGTCGCCGCGCGTGACCCAATAGTTGAGCCTGCCGGCAACACCGACGTCGAGCTGGAAACTATGGTCGCCGAGCGGTTCCTTGGTGAAGGCGATCTGGCGGTGCGAGCGGGCCTCGAGGTTACGCAGGAAGTCGTTATGCACCGCCGAGCTGTAGAAGCCGGTCGGGGAGAAACGGTGCAGCAGGATGTCGCCTTCATCGAGCGTCATCAGCCGTTGCTTCCAAACTTCGGGGATCGGGCTTTCCTTGGTGAGCAAGGGTCTCGTGCCGAACTGGAAGGCGATCTGGCCGAGTTCGGGATTGTCGATCCAATGCTCCCATTCCTTGAGGTTCCAGACGCCGCCGGCCATCACGATCGGCAGATCGTCCGAAATGCCGCCGGCGCGCATCGATTCGCGCAGCGCCCTGACTCTCGGATAGGGATCCTGCGGCTGGAGCGGATCCTCCGCGTTCGAGAGGCCGTTGTGCCCGCCCGCCAGCCACGGATCCTCGTAGACCACGGCCGAAAGCCATTCGGCCGCCTTCGAATAAGCGCGCTTCCACAAGGCGCTGAAGGCGCGCGCCGAGCTGATGATCGGCAGGTACGAAACCCCGTAGGAGGCGGCGATCTCCGACAATTTGTACGGCATGCCGGCGCCGCAGGTGACGCCGGAGACGAGGCCGCGCGTGCGCTCGAGGACGCCGTGCAGCACGCGCTGCGCACCGCCCATTTCCCACAGCACGTTGATGTTGATCGCACCGTGACCACCCGCGATGTCATAGGCGCGGCGGACCTGCTCGACCGCACCGTCGATCGCGTAGTTGATCAATTCCTCGTGCCGGTCACGGCGCGTGAGCGCGTGGTAGATTTGCGGGATGATGCGGCCTTCGGGGTCGTAGCTGTCGGCGTTGACCGCCGACACGGTGCCGATCCCCCCCGCCGCCGCCCAGGCGCCCGAGCTCACGTGATTGGTGGCTGACACGCCCTTGCCGCCTTCGATCAGCGGGAGCACCTCGCGGCCTGCATATAATATCGGGCGAATACCCTTGAACATCGTACCTCCGGTTCGTCGGGTCCCCTATAGGCCATCGGCCACTTTGGCCATAGACTTAAGCCACATAGATTAAGCTCATGAACTAGGCTCCGCCATCGCCAGCCCGCGCCGCCAGGAAGGTCAGCGGCGCACCGAGGGCCTCGCCGTAAAGCCGCCCGTAACGCGCGATCATGTTCGCTTCGTCATATTCGGCCACGGCTCGCTCGCGGTTGGCGCGGCCGATGGTGCGGCGTAAATCGGGTCGCTCGGCCAATGTATCAAGGCCTGCCGCGAACGCTGCTTCATCAGCCGGCGACACGATCAGCGGCCGATTGTCCGGCGACACCATCGCCAGCACGTCGCCGACCGCGGTCGTCACCGCCGGCAGGCCGGCAGCCATCGCCTCGACCAGCGAAATCGGGAATTGCTCGCTGTCCGACGATAAAGCGAAAATGTCGAAGCGCGCGGCATAAAGCGCGGCATCGGGGAGGAAACCGGGAAGCACCAGCCGATCGGCGACGCCGCAGCGCCGCGCCTCCGCGACGATCGCCTCGCTCTCGGGCCCCTCGCCGACGATCACCAACCGGGCATTCTTCATCTTCATCGCGGCGAACGCACGCACCAGCCGCGGCAGGTTCTTGACCGCGCGAAGCCCCGCGATCGTGCCGATCACCACCTCGCCCTCGCGTCGGTGGAGACCCGGTACCGCATCCTCGGCGACCGGCTGCGCGAAGCGGTCGATCGCGACGCCGTTAGCGATGCGCTCGAGACGGCCATC
>JAQGLH010000299.1 GCA_028293005.1 Alphaproteobacteria bacterium | reverse complement strand
CGACACGGGCGAAGGGGCGATGATCGGGACTTGAGGATCATGAGCGTTCCGCTAGCGTGCGCGCACTCTGCAAAGGCGCGTTAGAAATGGCGATTTGGTTTGATGAGGCGCTCGATCTCGCGGCGATGACCGAGCGGAGCGGCGCGTCGATGCCGGGCCATCTCGGGATCGAGTTCACCGATTATGGCGAGGATTGGCTGAAGGCACGGATGCCGGTCGACCAGCGCACCCGCCAACCGCACGGGCGGCTCCACGGCGGCGCTTCGGTCGCACTTGCCGAAACGGTGGCGTCGGCCGCCGGCGCAGCGACGATCGATCCGGAGGTCTCAGCGGTGGTTGGGCTCGAGATCAACGCCAACCACATTCGGCCGGTGAAGGACGGCTATGTCGACGCGGTCGCCAAGGCCGAGGCGCTCGGCCGCACCACCCAGATCTGGACGATCCGGATCACCAACGAGACAGGCAAATTGGTCTGCCTCTCCCGCCTCACGCTGGCGGTAATTCCCAAGCAGCGTGCCTGAACGGGTTCAGCAGGCGAAGACATCATCGGTGCCCGCTCACCGCATCGACATCATCCACAACGCCATCGCGATCATCATCAAATTCTCGGTCAGCGAGACGAAGCCCAAAGGCACGTTGCTGCTGCCGCCGACGCAGGCGCATTTGAGCTCGCGCCTGTCGAGATAGACCGCCTTGAAGACCGAGACCGCGCCGATCGTTCCGATCACCAAGGCGATCGGCGCCGACAGCCAGGTAAGCGCGCCGGCGATCATCAGCACGCCGGCGGCGCCTTCCGCGAACGGATAGACATAGCTGTAAGGAATCCAGCGCATGGCGAGCAGATCGTAGTTGAGGAACATCGCCGAGAAGGTCTCTTTATTCTGCAGCTTCAGAAAGGCGAGCACGCACATCGAGAAAGCAATGAACCATTCGGCCGCACGCACCGTGAATGCGTCGCCGCTGACGGCATAGCTCGCGGCAAGCGCCATCAGCGCGGTCATCGCGAACAACGCGATCACCGGGCGATAGCTGGTCGCCTTGGGATCGGCGACGCGGCGGCCGAGGAAACGGCGCAGATCGTCATAGCCGCCGATGCGCTGCCCGCCGATGAAGATTTGCGGGGTCGTCGCCACGCCATGCTCGGCCTTGAACGAGTCGGTCTCGGCGCGGCTCGTCAGCCAATGATCGTCGACGTCGTAGCCGGAGCGGCGCAACAGATGCTTCGCCTTGATGCCGTAAGGACAGGTGTGGCCCGGCATCACCATGCGGTGAAGCGCCGCCTTTCCACCCACATTGCGCCGCGCCGCTGCGCGCCGGTCCGCCATGTCCGCCATGATCGCTCTCCTCGAGGGCTTCTCTCCTATATAGGGACAGCGCCGGAAAACGTCCGCTTCCGCGATGCCGACGAGGTCGATCTCAGCGTTCGCGCACGAACTCGGCGAGCAGCATCAGACCCTTGGTATCCCTCGACCCTTGCTATCGGGAGGAGGAGCGCGGCTCGCGCGCGGCGATTCTCGCCATCCGGGACGGGCGGCTCGGGTCGGGCTGTGCCGCCGCCGTGGTCCAGCCGAGATGAGGAAAGCTGACCGTGCGCTTGCCCGAGAGATCGGTACGGCAGAGGATCAGGCCCTTCTGCTCGATATATTCGAGCATGCGCCGCACGCGGCCGCCGGAGGCGGTGCGGTAGAGACCGGCGAGCTTGGCGTCGGTCGGGCATTCGGCGCCGGCGCGCGCGGTCCGCGCCAGCAACAGGAACGGCGCCAGCATTTCCTCCGGGATTGCCGCGGCCAGCGCGAGCGCGGGTTCCCAGCCTTGCTCATCCTCGATCCCTGCGAGCACGAAAGCGAGCCGCCTGCGGAATTCGACGAGGTCGAGCGTCGGGGCGGCGCCGCGCATCCGGCAGCGCAGCAGAAAATCCTGATAGAGCGAGGCCTGGGGCTTCGAAACATCTTCCAGGACCATCTCCGCGAGCACCGCGCCGATCACCGCCGCTTCTTCTCCGGGCTCGAGCAGAGGGGCGTCGGGGACCGGAGCCAGAATCGGGGCGGCGATCGAGCGGAGCAGATCGGCCACCGGCATCGGCTGCGGCATGTCGAGGACCGGCAGATCTTGCTCGCGCGGCGCGAAAAGGAGATCGCGCATGTTGCCAGCGGGCGCTTCCGGCAGCGGGACGAGCTTCGGGCTCGCACTTGCGGCGACGGTGCGGACGTCGCCGATCCTGATGCTGACCGGGCGACGGGTGATCGCCGGCCCAAGGGCCAGGAACTCGCCACGAGCGAGATCGCGGATCGTCTCGGCTTGGCGGCGCACCATCCAGAGCAGATCGGAGGCACGCGCCATGTCGATGTCGAGGAAGGTGCGGCCCATCAGGAAGTTGGACGCCTCGGCCGCAACGTTCTTGGCAAGCTTGGCGAGCCGCTGGGTTGCTATCACGCCCGCCAAACCGCGCTTGCGGCCGCGGCACATGAGGTTCGTCATCGCCGCCAGCGAGGCGCGACGCGCTTCATCCGACACCTCGCCCGCGACTGCGGGAGCGAACACCTGCGCCTCATCGACCACGACCAGCGCCGGATACCAATGCTCGCGCGGCGCATCGAACAAGGCGGAGAGGAAACCGGCGACACAGCGCATCTGCCCCTCGACCTCGAGCCCTTCGAGGTTGAGCACCACCGACGCGCGATGTTCGCGCAGGCGACGGGCGATCCCGCCGATCTCAGCGAGGCTGTAGTGGCCCGCGTCGATCGAGACATGGCCAAAGGCGTCGGAAAGCGAAACGAAATCGCCTTCGGGGTCGATCACGACTTGCTGGACAAGGCCGGCGCTGCCCTCGAGCAGACGGCGCAGCAGGTGCGACTTGCCCGAGCCTGAATTGCCCTGGACAAGCAGCCGCGTGGCGAGCAACTCTTCGAGATCGACAACGGCCGGATTGCCGCTGCCGTCGATCCCCAAATCGATTCTGACGGTCATCGACGAGGCTTTGGCCGATCGCCGGGCGACCGGGCAAGCGCGATGCGGTGGGATGCCGCAGATCGGGAGCGGCGGCAGCGACCTGGCTCGATTTGTCGATGCCGCACCGGTGGATAGGCCTGCGCGAGCGGCCGCGATAGCGGCCTTCCCCCATCTTTATCCCGTTGCGACGCTTGCCAGAGGCTCCGGCCGAGCGCGCGCCCGACCAGACCGGAGCCGGTGGAAGGCCACCAGGGCTAGCAGCGGAAGCAGCCAAGTGACGCGCGCCTGATAACGGTCCACGACCCCTGCAAGGATGCCGCAGACAGCCGCGTTAACGACGATCGCCGTGATCACCATGATCACGAAAGCGGCGAGCCACGTGTCACGGCGGCGAAGCGCCGCAAACAGAATGACGGGACTCGCCAACGCGACCAGCAGCGGCGCCAATCGGTCCAACGGAGACACAAGCGCGCGCAACTCCCCCCTTTGCTGCAGCGAAGCAGTCCACGCCGCGCCCGACGAGATGAAGTGACGGCGCATCACTATGGCGATCGAGCTCTCCGGCGGGTAAGCTTCCATGCCGTCACCCGACGCAGCGCTGGTCAATTGTCCAGCCCAACCCCGAAGGGCCATCCGCAAGACATCCGCGGGACGCTCGGCAATTGTGCGCCTAATGATCGCCGCTTCCTCGGCGCGAAGGCGCTCGGGCGCGGTACGTTGCAGAACGTGGAGCGGCGACTCCCGACCCCAAAGATAGGCTGAGCCGGGCGATTTCGATCGCTCGATCAAGGGCTGCGCCGCGCAGAGCGACAGCGTACG
>JAQGLH010000278.1 GCA_028293005.1 Alphaproteobacteria bacterium | reverse complement strand
CGCTCGCGCTTATTCGTCCAGGATCGGCTGGAAGCCGCCGTAGATCATGCGCTGGCCGTCGAAGGGCATCTTCATGTCCTTCATGCGGGAGTCCTCCATCATCTTTTTCATGCCGGCGTCGCGGATCTCCTTGGACGGCCATTCGATCCATGAGAAGACGACCACCTCGTCCTCCTTCGCCTGCACCGCCCGTTTGAAATCGGTGACCTTGCCGTCGGGAACCTGGTCGCCCCAGCATTCCACCATCCGGGTCGCGCCGAACTCCTTGAACAGCGCCAGCGCTTCGCGCGCCTGCTCCAGATACGCATCCTTGTTAGCGGCGGGAACTGCCACCACGAAGCCGTCGACATAGTCCATCGTTGATCCTCCTCGTGCGCTGGGATCGGCATGTAAGTCGGGAACGACGCTCATGGAGCACCGCGCCGGCTTCCCGCATCCTAGGCGCAACCTCGAAGGTTGCCGATCGGGAAAGAACAGCGGCCGGGAGGCTTCCGCTCAAACGTTGAACAGGTCCATCTGGCGGGGGATCAGATCGTTGCAGACGACGATATATTTCTCGCGGATCTTGAGGCCGTTGCCGCTGCGGGCGAGGCGGTAGCGATATTGGCCGAAGAACATGTCGGTGCGCTGCTCCTCGAGCTTGTAGGTGTTGACCTGATAATTGGCGGTGGCGCTGACCTCGTCGCCATCGGCGCCGCGCACCCGGATGTTCGTGACGAAATGGCGCGTGCGCGGCAGGCGGATCAGCGAGGACGACATGCCCGATTCGATCCGCCAGACTCTCTCCTCGATCCGCTCCTTGCTGCCGCAATAGATCAGCGAGATCTCAGCGCGCGGATTGTCGATCAAAGTCTCGTCGTCATGCCACGACGGCGCCCAGAAGACCGCATCCTCCTCATAGAGGTCGAGCCAGTCGCGCCAGCGCCGCTCGTCGAGGCAATCGGCTTCGTCGAGCAAAAGCTCGGTGACGAGATCGGTGAGCATCGTGTCGGGCGACATCACTTCAGGCTTGTTCACGAAGCAAACCTTCGGTCATCATCTTGAGCCACTGGCGATATTCGCCGTGATAGAGCGTCTCGTCGGCCATGCTGCCCGCGCTCACCGCCGGCGCGAAACCATATTCCTTGGCCTGATCGTCGGCGCCGACGATGCGCCGCGCCATGCCGCGGTCGAAATCCTGCCATTCGGCGTTGCGGCCCGCATAGCCGCTCTGGCAGGCGTCGAACTCGGTGAGATCGTCGGGTGTGGCGATCCCGCTCGCGCCGTAGAAATCCTCATATTGGCGGACCCGCCGCTCGCGCGCCTCGTCGGGCTCGCCCTTGGGCGCGATGCAATAAGCATGAACCTCGGTCTGGTCGGGCGCGACCGGCCGCCACGAGCGAAGCTGCGTCGAAATGCCGTCGAACAGGATGAAATTGGGATAGACCAGCACCTGGCGCAGGCGCCCGACCATCCATTTGGCACGGACCTCGCCCTCGCGCTCGACGATCGCATCATATTGCATGCCGAGCGCGCGGTCGCGGAAATTGGGGATGTCGGTCCAGATCATGACATGGCCGTTGCCAAGGTCGTAATTGCCGTTGAGCGTGTTCTCGAGATCCACCTTGATCGCCTTGACGTTGTCGGTACCGCCGGCGGCAGCGACCTTCTTGGCGCGCTCCTGCGCGAGCCGGAAGTAGGAGGCGTGGACGATGTCGACATGATAGCCGTCGACGCCATTTTCCGCCTGCATCTTCCAGTTGCCGCGGTGCGTGTAGACCGAATGGCCGCGCAGCACCTCGAGGCCATCGACCGACTGGCGCGAGAACAATTCCAGGAACGGCGCCGCCGCCGCAAGGTGCGTTTCGATGTCGGGCACGTCGGGGTTGAGGCTCGCGAAGATGAACCCGTGATAGCTCGCGACATGCGGCACCCGCGTCAGGCCATATTGATCCTTCGACCAATGCTCGGGATAGGCACCGTCGCTCTCCTGCTTGACGTCGAGCAGCTTGCCCTGATTGTTGTAGACCCAGCCATGGTAGGGGCACGCCCAGATCTTGGCCGAGCCGTGCGGCTTGCGGCACACCATCGCGCCGCGGTGCGAGCAGGCGTTGATGAAGCCGTTGAGCTTGCCGTCCGGGCCGCGGCTGATGATCACCGGCTGACGCCCGATCACCGTCGTCAGATAATCGTTGTTGTTCGGGATCTGACTGTCGTGGCCGATGTAGATCCAGGTCGCTTCCCAGATATGCTTGATCTCGAGCTCGAACAGTTCCGGGTCCGTGTACAGCGAACGATGAACCTTGAAGGTCTCGCCTGGCTTGTCGATGATCTTCGAGGCAAGGTCCTGAATGTGCATCGCGCGGTCCGCTCCGTAGCCATGAGACGGCGCTCGATCGGCGCCTAGAGGCAGAATCTAGTCGTGGCGGGACCCGCGAGTCAAATGCAGGAAACGTCTTGCACCATGCGGACACGCGACTAGCATCGATCGCCAGCAAGCCGGAAAGGGAAGCGATGGACGAGCAGATCGAAGCGGTGCTGCGCGAATATGACGAACGGATTGCCGTCGAGAACAAGCTGATGCGCGAATTGCCGCCCGAGCAGGTGATGGCGAAGGTCGACGAGCTGCTGATCCCGGTCGGGCAGAGCACCGGCCGCTTCCTCCACGATCTCGCCGTCGGCGCGGGCGCGCGGCGCATCCTCGAGCTCGGCAGTTCCTACGGCTATTCGGCGATCTGGCTTGGTGCCGCGGCGCGGGAGACCGGCGGCAAGCTGATCAGCCTCGACATCGCCGCCGACAAGCAGGCCTATGCCCGCGACCGTTCGAGCCGCGCCGGCCTCTCCGCTTTCGTCGAGTTCAGGACCGGCGACGCGGTCGAGCTGATCGGCGGGCTCGACGGCCCATTCGATCTGGTGCTGATCGATTTGTGGAAGGATCTCTACATCCCCTGCCTCGACGCGGTCCGGCCCAAGCTCGCATCCGGCGCCTACGTCGTCGCGGACAATATGCTCGAGCCCGAGATGTTTCGCGTCGATGCCAACCATTACCGCGACCATGTCCGCGCGCTGGCCGAGCAGACCATCCTGCTGCCGCTCGGCAGCGGCATCGAAGTGAGCCGCTTCGCCTGAACCGGAACAGAGTTTCACAAAGGTCTCGGAAAAGCGCGCGCCCAGCTGCGCCTGGGGGCCGTCGATCGAGCGGGCATCAGACTGACAGGAAACGGCTTGCGCGGCGCCAGACGTCCATTACCATCCTTGCGGATAGCCGGTTCCAGAGCAGCCCTCGAAGCGGCAGCTGAGAACATAATAACCGGGAGGGGTTTTTTGACGGGTAAGCGTGTGGTGAGCAGCCTCGTGCCGGTCGAGTGGGAATGAGCGCTAGCATTTCGCTTCAAACCGTTGCCGACGGCGGTTCGATCTCGGCGATCAGCAAGCGAGTCGTCGCCTTGATGTTCCTGGTGGCGCTGGTCGACAGCTACGACCAGATCTCGCTCGCATTCGCAGCGCCCGCGCTGGTCGCGCAATGGGGCATCGAAAAAGGCGCGATGGGGCCGGTCTTCAGCGTCCAGCTGTTCGGGCTGTTGATCGGCGGCATCCTGTTCGGCGCCATCGGCGACCGCCTCGGGCGCAAGTTCGCGATCATTTCGGGCCTGCTCTTCTTCGGGCTGCTCAGCCTGCTCACCGTGCTGGCCACGAACATCACCCAATTGCTCGTCATCCGCTTCCTCGTCGGCCTCGGCGTCGGCGGAGTCATTCCCAATGCGATCGCGCTGTCGAACGAATTTTCGCCGCGCCGCTATCAGGTGACCGCGGTCTCCTTGATGTTTATCGGCTACGTCTGCGGGGGTGTCGGCGGAGGGATCGTCTCGGCCTGGCTGATCCCGCGCTTCGGCTGGGAAATCGTCTTCTGGGTGGGCGGGCTGTTCCCGGTCCTGCTCGCCGGCTTCCTCCAGTTCACTTTGCCCGAATCGATCCGGTTTCTGGCATCGAGCGGCGACCAGAAGAGACAGCGCGAGGCGACGAGGCTGGCATCGCTGATGCGGCCCGACCTGGCGATCGGGCCCGAGACGCGGATCGTGAACGAGGCCGCGTCGATCGCGCATCCAGGCGTCCGCGAGCTGTTCGCCGGCCCGCTCAGGCCAATGACGCTTTTGCTCTGGCTGATGTACCTCGCCAATTCGGCCACCGCCTTCGGGCTGATCTCGTGGCTGCCGATCCTGGTCGGGACATTGGGCTTCGGCGCCAAGCCCGCCGCGCTCGCGACGGCGCTGACCTTTGCCGGGGCCGCATTCGGCGGCGTCGTGATGAGCCGGATGGTCGACCGCTCGGGCCTGGGGCCGATCGTCGCGATGCCTGCGATCGCGATCCCGTTCGTCGCCGGCATCGGTTTCCTCGGCGGCTCCCAAATGATCTTGCTTTATCTGCTTACGTTCATGACCGGCTTCTTCGCACTGGGCTTCCAGAACAGCCTCCATGGGATCGGCGGCTCGATCTATCCGACCGCGGTCCGCGCGACGGGGGTCGGCTGGGCGATGGCCGCGGGCAAGATCGGCGGCGTGATCGGACCGGCGGTCATCGGCGTTCTGATCTCCGCCGGCGCGAGCCCGCAGACCGTGTTCATCGCTGCGTCGACCCCGCTCTTGGTGTCGATCGTCGGGGTGGTGATGCTGAGGGGCATCTACCGGGTGAACGTCCACGGCGCGCGCGAAACCTATGGCGCGGCGTCCGGAAGTTGATCCCTGAACGTCCGCATGAAACGCTTTGCACCTTACCCGGTGCTGCTTACGATCGGCTCGAAACGACCAAGTCCGCCAAAGCGAAGCGGACACGCGCCACAGACACTGAGGAGGGGAATGTGACCGACAGCCAGACGAGCGGCATGCCTGATGTCCGCTAGCGTTTCGATCGATGCGATCTCGGAGGGCGGCGCAGTTTCGTCGATCGCCAAACGAGTGATGGCGCTGATGTTCCTGGTGACGATGGTCGACAGCTACGACCAGGTCACCTTGTCTTTCGCAACGCCTGCGCTGGTCGCCGAATGGGGGATCGAAAAGGCGGCGATGGGGCCCGTGTTCAGCGTTCAGCTGCTCGGCCTGCTTATCGGCGGCATTACGTTCGGCATGCTCGGCGACAAGATCGGCCGTAAGCTCGCGATCATCCTCGGCATGCTGCTGTTCGGCGTGCTGAGCCTGGCGACAATGGTGGCGAGCAGCGTCGACGAATTGCTCGTAATCCGCTTCTTCGTCGGTGTCGGCGTGGGCGGCGTGCTTCCCAATGCGGTCGCGCTCTCGAACGAATTCGCCCCCAGGCGCTTCCGGGTGACCGCCGTGTCGGTGATGTACGTCGGCTATGTCTGCGGCGGCATCGGCAGCGGCATCGTCTCGGCCTGGCTGCTCCCCCGCTACGGCTGGGAAATCATCTTCCTGCTCGGCGGCATCGTGCCGCTCATCCTGGCCGGCATCCTCGTTTTCGCGCTTCCCGAGTCGATCCAATATCTGGCGGCGAGCGATAAAAAAGCACGCCAGCAGGAAGCGACCCGTCTCGCGGCGCTGATGCGGCCGGATCTCGAGATCGCCGCCGGCACGAGGATCGTCAACGAGGTGCGCGGCGGCGAGAAATTGGCGCTTCGCGAACTGTTCGCGGGGCCTCTGCGGAGCATGACGGTGCTGCTCTGGCTGATGTACATCGCCAATTCGACCACTGCCTTTGCCTTGCTGTCGTGGATGCCCTCCCTGATCGAGGACCTCGGCTTCAATCCCAAGGCAGCCGCGCTTGCCACCTCCTTGATGTTCGTCGGCGCGGCGCTTGGCGGGGTGGCGGCGGCGCGGCTCACCGACCGCGTCGGGCTTGGCCCGATCATCCTCATGCCCGCGGTCGCGATCCCGTTCATGGCCGGGCTCGGCTTCCTCGGCGGCGCCCCGCTGACGTCATTGCACCTGATCTCCTTCTTCATCGGCTTCTTCATGGCCGGCTTCCAGAACAACCTCCATGGCATCAGCGCGTCGATCTACCCGACGAGAGTGCGCGCGATGGGGGTCGGGTGGGCACTCGGCGCGGGACGGCTCGGGGGCATGGCCGGCCCATTCATCATCGGCATGATGATGACGCGGGGGGCGAGTCCGCAAATCTTGTGCATCGCGCTTTCGATTCCGCTTTTGGTGTCGGTTGCGGCCGTGGCATTGTTGCGCGGCGCCTATCAGGTGAATGTCTGCGGCCAGACGACTGGCGGTCGCGTGCCGCTCGAGAGCCAGGCCTGACCACGTCCGCGGCGCGCGCCGAGGGCTGGAGCAAGCGAGGAGAATGAAGTGACGCCGGATATCAGTTCACTCATCGACGATCGTCTGGACGAGGGCATTTTCCGGGTGCGGCGGGAGGCGTTCGTCGATCGTGATCTCTACGATCTCGAGATCGCCCGGATCTTCGAGGGCACGTGGATCTATATCGGCCTCGAAAGCCAGATCGCGAAGCCCAACGACTTCTTCACCACGACGATCGGCCGCCAGCCGGTGCTCGTGACGCGCGGAGCCGACGGAATCGCCGCCGCCTTCCTCAACAGCTGCCGCCATCGCGGCACCCTGCTCTGTCCGCTACGCAAGGGGAACAGCAAGGTCCATGTCTGCCAATATCACGGCTGGGCCTACGACAGCCGCGGACGCAACGTCGGCATCTCGCGTCAGGACCTCGGCCAATATGGCGAGGCGTTCGACCGGGAAAGCCACGATCTCGTGCCCGTCGCGCGCTTCGCGAGCTACCGCGGCCTGCTGTTCGCGAGCCTTTCGTCCGACGTTCCGAGCCTTGAGGAGCATCTCGGCGACGCCCGCATCTTCATCGATCTGGTCGCCGACCAAGCCCCCGACGGGCTCGAATATGTGCCGGGCTCGGTCAGCTACACGTTCGACGCCAATTGGAAATTCCAGTTCGAGAACGGCCTCGATTACTATCATTTCGAGACCGTCCACCGCTCGTTCGTCGACGTGCTTCAGCAGCGCTCGAACCGCAGCCAAGCGCTCTCCCCCGGCGCGCATCTCGCCGATCCCGAACCGCAGGCGCAAGGGACGTTCAGCTTCGCGCGGGGCCATGCGGTGATGTGGTCGATCGGGGTGCCCGGACAAGGACCCGAAGCGCG